>JAYVAP010000069.1:0-5978 GCA_043750915.1 Spirosoma sp.
CACTCACCCAAAATAAGTTTCAGGTAGACACTCAGCTTTTCGCGGTTGCGAAAAAGCGACCCCAGAAAAATAAAATACCGGCCTATCCGTGACATAAAAGTGTGCAGTGAACAACAATCTGCGCCGAATACCGGCCAGACTCAATACATTGGCAACAACCGGCGCAAAGGTAGAATGGTTTCTGCCGTAACTTGCGCCTTTTCCCCAACCGGGCCGGTTTTCAGGAAATCAGTGTAACCTGCTTTTTTTAACATGAATCCACTAATTGTTGTTACAGGCGGCACCAAAGGCATTGGCCGCGCCATTGTAGACCGGTTTTTGGCCAATGGTTTCGATGCCGTCATTTGTGCCCGAACGGTCGAGGGAATAGCCGGGCCGGGTTTGCTGCCTTTTGCCGCCGACCTGTCGGCCCGCCCCGGTGTGGATGCGCTCATTGGCTACGTGCAGTCGCTGAACCGGCCCGTGGCGGTGCTGGTTAACAACACCGGTGTGTTTTTGCCGGGGCAAATCCATAACGAAGCCGACGGTACTTTTGAGCAGCTGATGGCTACCAACGTGGGCAGTGCCTACCACCTGACGCGCGGTTTGGTGGGCAACATGATGATTCAGCGGCAGGGGCATATTTTTATGATGTGCTCCACGGCCAGCATCACGCCCTACACCAACGGCGGATCGTATTGCATTTCTAAATTTGCCCTGCTGGGCATGAGCCGCGTGCTGCGCGAGGAACTTAAGCCGCACGGTGTGAAAGTGACGGCCATTTTGCCAGGAGCCACGCTCACCGCCAGCTGGACCGGCACCGACCTGCCCGAAGACCGGTTTGTGAAACCCACCGACGTGGCCGACAGCGTTTGGATGGCGTATTCCCTCTCGACAAGTGCCGTTGTGGAAGAAATCCTGATTCGCCCGCAACTGGGCGATCTGTGAGCGGGCCACAGGTGTCCGGGGAATTTTGTTCCGCCAGTGGGCCGGGAGTTGTTTACCGGATAAATAACCCCCGCAAACCCGGAATCTGGTAAAGCACCAGCGTTTGCACAATGGACCAGCCAATGGCACTGCCCAGCATATAGAGCAATAGTAACCCCCGACTGACCCGAAAGGAAACCGCCAGGGCCGTTCCCCCAATGGGTGTGAGCAGGATGGGGGTGAGCAGGGCAATGCCGAGCAAGCCGGACCGCTGCCAGACGCGCACTGCCAGGCGGGTCCGGCGGGTGAAGCGTTTGGCCGGGCCAGGCCGATACCGCTGAAGCAGGGCCTGCAGCACCGCACCCGCGTAGGTTACGGCCACCACACTGAGCATCATGCCCACGGTGGTGCAGGCCGCCGTTTCAAACCAGGTCAGGCCCAGGGCCGCCCCCGACAGCGGCCCGCCCACAAACTTGATGGCACTGGTGATAATAACCGAAAGATACTTCGCGAATGGCATAGCGTGTAGTTCTACCAAAGAAACAACGATCCGTGTCGTCGTGTCTGAACAGCCAGCAGTTTAGCGCAGGATCAGACACGCGGTACCCGTACCCGGCCTTAGAGATTATTTTTTGCTGAACTGGTAGACGAGTCCTAAGTACGACTGCATAACGCCAAACTTAAAATCTTTGCGGGAGTAGGGCGCAATTTCGAAGGCCGCCCGCAGGTTGGGCACAAACGGAACTTTTGCCCGAACACCCACATGCAGGGAGTAGCCTTCCAAAATGTCGCGGTTATCCAGCTGGTTGAGCGCATTGAACCGGATACCCAGCCCCGTATAATAATTGACATTTTGCCGCCTAACTACGTTGACCATCGGGCAAAGAGTGGTACTGAGCGAGCCAAACACCGTGTTGGTTTGAATGCGGGCATCGAGCCAGAAAGCGCGGTCGGCATTGGTGCTGACCGACACAACCGAATTGAAAGGGTAGTAGGCAACGGATGCCTGACCAAAACTCAGGGTGCCAACGCCGAGCAGCAGAACAGTAAGCATAGTTTTCATAGCCGCAAAACAACAACTTTCCGGCCACAAAAACGACCCATCCCCGCAGGTTAATTGGGCTTTGCTCAGTTCATGCTGATGAGCCGCTTAGGAAGCTGTTGCTCAAAGCCGGGGCTGCTGAGCCGAAAGGTCTGCTCCTGCCGCTGAACACCATCGGTGACAATAAACGTATACGTGCCGTCGCCAATGCCGCTCAAATCAAAACCCTGATGAAATTTTGTGTCTCTTTTGGGAAGCCATTCCGAGAAAAGCACGTGCCCCTGCCGGTCACACATTTTAACCTGCACTTGTCCCATGCGAGTAGTCCGCTCAATGTTGAGCCATAATTTTGCGGGTTCGAGAGCGGGGTATATGGCCATCGAAAAAGTTTTTTGTTCGTAGTACGGACTTTCCTGTGCTTGTGCCGATGTCAGGCTACTCAACATAAGGACGCTCACAAACCAAATTATTGCCGTTTTCATTGCCTTTTTTCTGTTTTTCATATCCGAACCGATCAGATACGCAGAAAAGATGCCGATGGGTCGGTTTGCGTTACGCAGATTAGACAAACGGTGGCTTGGGGGGATAAATGGCCGTGTTCCTTACCGCATCATCTTGTTGAGTTTACCCGATGCCTGCATGGTATTCATTTTCTTCATCATCTTGCGCATCTCCTCAAACTGCTTCAGGAGGTTGTTCACCTGCGTGAGATCGGTGCCGCTGCCTGCCGCGATGCGTTTTTTGCGGCTACCGTCGATAATGTCGGGGCGGGCGCGTTCTTTGGGGGTCATCGAACTGATGATGGCCTCAATGGGTTTGAACGAGTCGTTGTCAATATCTAAGTCTTTCACCATCTTGCCCATGCCCGGAATCATGCTCAGCAGGTCTTTGACGTTGCCCATCTTTTTGATTTGCTGAAGCTGGCTCAGGAAATCATCGAAATCGAACTGGTTTTTGCGCATCTTGGCACTGATGCGCTTGGATTCGTCTTCGTCAAAGGCCTGCTGTGCTCGTTCAACCAGCGAGATAACGTCGCCCATTCCCAAAATCCGGCTGGCCATCCGGTCGGGGTAAAACACGTCGAGGGCTTCCATTTTCTCGCCCGTGCTGATGAACTTGATGGGCTTGCTGACAATGGTTTTAATAGACAGAGCCGCCCCACCCCGCGCATCGCCGTCGAGTTTGGTGAGCACCACCCCGTCGAAATTCAGCCGGTCGTTGAATGTCTTGGCCGTGTTCACCGCATCCTGACCCGTCATGGAATCGACCACAAACAGGGTTTCCGACGGGGAAATGGCCTTTTTAACGGCCTCGATCTCCTGCATCATCACCTCATCGACGGCCAGGCGACCGGCGGTATCGATAATGACGATTTTTTTGCCTGTTTTGCGGGCGTAGCTGATACCGTTTTGCGCAATACTGACAGCATCTTTATTGTCTGGCTCCGCGTAGACTTCCACGCCCACCTGTTCGCCCAGCACCTTAAGCTGTTCGATGGCGGCCGGGCGATAAATATCGTCGGCTACGAGCAATATGGAACGTCCCTGTTTTTTAAGATAAGCGGCTAATTTGCCGGAGAACGTCGTTTTTCCCGACCCCTGCAAGCCCGCAATCAAAATCACGGCCGGATCGCCCTTCAGGTTAATACCTTCGGCTTCGCCCCCCATCAGATCGGTCAGTTCTTCCTGCACGATTTTGACGAACAACTGCCCCGGCTCCACCGAAATCAGCACTTTCCGGTCGAGGGCTTTGTCGCGGATGCGGTCGGTGATGTCTTTGGCAACCTTGTAGTTTACGTCGGCATCAGTCAGGGCGCGACGCACCTCCTTGATGGTTGCGGCAACGTTGATTTCGGTAATGCGGCCCTGCCCTTTGAGGGTTTTAATGGCCTTGTTGAGCTTATCCTGGAGTGTATCGAACATGCAATTCTAAACGTCATGCCGGTCAATGCCGACTTATTTAAAAGTAATATAAAACAGACTTTTGTACTAAACATACGCAAGCCTGCATCAGCGGGCACAAATATAAGACTTTCCACGGGCATCCGCAGACCGCACCGCCGGACGTAAGCACAGGCGGGGAACCTACTGAAAATATGGCCTGATTCGCGATTTACCAAACGGATGAATCTTTTTTTGTCTTTTTACAACATACTTTATAAAAACATTGCATTAATCTACGTTATATTTGTGTTGATTTTCCCCGTATTACAGGAAGCCCTCCCGATAGTGTTCGTAACGATGACCTAACTAAAACGCTCATGAGATCTGCTATGAAAAATAATTTGAGGTGGCTGGTGGCGGGTGTGTGCGTCGTGTGCGCGTCCCGGAACCCAGCTATAGGGGCCCAGTATCAGCAACGCGTCCGGTGCAATACGCCGACTGAAACTACCGAATCCCAGCCCGCATTGCCGGATGCCATCAGGCTCAATAAAACAACCGTTTTGGCCCGCAACACTAACCTGAAAGCGACATCGGCTGCCCCGGCAACTACGGCAAAGTCTCCTCAGGCACCCGCCGAAAAGAAAACAGTAGGCCGGTACTGGCGACGACTCATGACGATGGTGCGGGAAATCAACCAGAGCCGCCATGCCAAAAGATAAACGTTTACCCTAATTCCCTACGGTAGATAGCGCAACTACCTTACCCGGCCACGTTATACCTCAACGCATATCGTTCAGATTCAGCCAGTAGAGACCCGCGAAGAGCATGCTGAAAAAAACTCCGAAGGAAGTGTTGAGCGCGGCAAACCCCACCAGCACCACGGGCAGAATTAATCCAACGACCACCCCGGCCACATAAAGCCAAAAACCCACCCGGCGCATCCGAAACATAAGTACCGCCCCAACTAATGTCAGCAGGGCATAAGGAAACTGCGCCATGGACAGCAGCCGGATGCGGTCGGGGTCGCTGGGGGCATTTTCGGCACCCGCCGAGCGGTCTTCAAAATAGTCTTTCGGAAGCTGTTTGCGCTGTTCGGGGGTGTAGTTTCGCTGAATGCGGGGCGTTGCCGATGCCGCATCGGTGCGCATCAGCGTTATGCCCGCGTCGAACAGGCTCAGCGTGCTGCCAATAAATGTGAGCACACAAAGTAGCGTCAGGAACTGCGAACGTACCCGGCCGTTGGCAGGCAGTTCGTCGGCACGAGGGGTGGCATCGGGGGAGTGGGGCGTTGGTTCCATATATGTATAAACAGGCCGGACAGGCCTGTCGCTTCGGGCCACAAAGGTACGCGCTGGCGGGCCACCAAATCCGACGGTGCCGCTACAAGTTAAAAACCTTATCATTGCGGCCGGGTTTCTTACCTATCAACAAAAAATTAAGTCTCTATGACGCTTCAGGAACTGACCGACCAGATTCGGACCAAAGCCACCCACGCCGACAGCCTCAACGCTACGGCCAAAATTGTGACCGAGCAGGGCGTAGTTTATATCGATGCCACCCAGTCGCCCGCCCAGGTTTCTAACGATGACAAACCGGCCGACTGCGATCTGCACGTTAGCATTGACAATCTTGTGCGGATGGGCACCGGCGACCTCAACCCCATGATGGCTTTTATGTCGGGCAAACTCAAAGTAAAAGGCGACATGGGCGTAGCCATGAAAATGGGTCAGGTAATGGCCTGAAACCCCGATCTCAGGCCAGCCAGGCCAGCCATTGCATCCAGTTTTCGACCCAGAACAAAAACTTCGTGGCAAACTTAGCCGCTGGTGCCGACGACGGTTCGAGGGTAAGGCTGTTGTTATTGAGGTTGGTGTCCATATATATTTTTTGCTTCGGGTCTACGGTGGCCCAGACGATGCCTGCTTTTTCGGTGAGCGTAAATGTTCGCTGGCGGGCTTTGCCGTCCCAAAACAACATCAGCTTAGTGCCGTCCTCGAAATAAACCAGCACTTCAACCGGCATTTTACCATCGGCGTTGCGCCGAACCGTCACCGTCGATTGCGGTTGATCGGTTGCGGAGTTTTTTACCCGGTTTTTGATGGATGCAAGCTGATAGTCAACCACCTGATCGCCGTAGAGTACCTGAT
>JAYVAP010000070.1:0-5581 GCA_043750915.1 Spirosoma sp.
TATCAATTGCCCCAGAACCGGCTCTACGTATCGGTGTTTGAAGGTGATGCCCGCGATGGGGTTCCGTTCGATCAGGAAGCATTCGACCTCTGGGAGCCAATTGTGGGTCGGGAACGCATCATCTTCGGCAATAAAAAAGATAATTTCTGGGAGATGGGCGACACGGGTCCCGGCGGGCCGTGCTCCGAAATCGACGTCGATCTGCGGTCGCCGGACGAGGTGGCCCAAACGCCCGGCCGGGATCTGGTCAATGCCGATCATCCGCAGGTGGTTGAAATATGGAACCTTGTGTTCATGCAGTTTAACCGCAAGGCCGACAGCTCCCTGGAGCCGCTGCCCGCCCGCCACGTTGATACGGGTATGGGTTTTGAGCGGTTGTGCATGGCCATTCAGGGCAAAAAATCGAACTACGACACGGATGTATTTACGGGTACGATCAGCGTGATTGAAGCACTGTCCGGCCTGAAGTATACGGGCGGCACGGAGAAGGCCGACGTGGCCATGCGCGTCATTGCTGACCACATCCGGGCGGTGGCGTTTGCCATTGCCGATGGATTGGTGCCGAGCAACACCAAAGCGGGCTACGTGATCCGGCGGATTCTGCGCCGGGCCATCCGCTACGGCTACTCCTACCTGAACCTGACCGAGCCGTTTATGACCAAACTCGTGCCCACGCTGGCGACGCAGTTCGAAACCGTTTTCCCCGAACTCAACGCCCAGCGCGATTTTGTGGCCACGGTGATTCGGGAAGAAGAAATCTCGTTTCTGCGGACGCTGGGCAGCGGTTTGGGTCGGCTGGATCAGATTATTGGCCAGCTTACCACCGCAGGAACCCGCCAGATTTCCGGCGAAACCGTGTTTGAACTCAACGATACGTTTGGCTTTCCGGCTGATTTAACGGCTTTGATTGCCCGCGAAAAAGAGATGACAATCGACGAGGAAAGCTACCAATCGGCCCTACAAGCGCAGAAAACCCGTTCGCGGAAAGATGCTACTTCGTTGGCAGGCGACTGGATTGATGTGAACCCCGTTGACACGACCCGGTTTGTTGGCTACGACCAGACGCAGGCCGAAACCTTTGTTGTCAGGTACCGAAAAGTGCAGAACAAGCAGGGAACGCAGTACCAGATTGTGCTGGCCGAAACGCCGTTCTACGCCGAGTCGGGCGGTCAGGTTGGCGATACGGGTGTGCTGGTGATTACTAATGGCGGGCAGGTTCGGATGGTCCGAATTATCGATACGAAGAAAGAAAACGACCTGTCGATCCTGATTGCCACCGATGCCGACCTCGACGATGTGCTGGAATCGGCCACGTCGGTGCAGGCCGTTGTCGATGCCGACCGCCGGATGCTCACATCCAGCAACCACTCGGCCACCCACCTGATCCACGCGGCCCTGCGCGAGGTGCTGGGCACGCACGTGGCCCAGAAAGGGTCTTATGTTGGCCCCGATGCGCTGCGCTTCGATTTCTCGCACTTCAGCAAAGTAACCAGCGACCAATTGGCTGATGTTGAGCGAATTGTAAACGAAAAAATCCGCGACAACATCAAACTCGGCGAGCAGCGCAACGTGCCCATTGCGCAGGCCAGAGACATGGGTGCAACAGCTTTGTTCGGCGAGAAATACGGCGATTTTGTGCGCGTGATCACCTTCGATCCTGCCTACTCGGTTGAGCTTTGTGGCGGAACGCACGTGCCCGCAACGGGTCATATCGGCCTGTTCAAATTCACCGGCGAGGGGTCGGTTTCCACGGGCATCCGGCGCATCGAAGGCAAAACATCGGCCGGTGCCGAAGCCTTAGTTAACGGGCAGATGGCCGTTGTGAACGAACTGAACGGGCTGC
Source organism: Spirosoma sp. (assembly GCA_043750915.1). Taxonomy (GTDB): domain Bacteria; phylum Bacteroidota; class Bacteroidia; order Cytophagales; family Spirosomataceae; genus Spirosoma. The sequence continues at coordinate 1,844 of JAYVAP010000070.1, forward strand.
TGAAAGCCCCCAAAGACTTAGTGCAGGCGGTGCAGGCATTGCTCGATGAGCGCAACGCCCTGCAAAAACAGGTAGATGTCCTGCAAAATGAACAGCTGCAACAAGTGAAAAACCAGTTGCTGGCTAAAATTGAGATGGGAGACCCGGCGGGCTACGCGCGGTTGGTGGCCCGCGTGGAGGTGCCCACGGCCGACGCGCTCAAACAACTCGCCTACGACCTGAAAGCCAAAGTTGCCAACCTTGCCTTAGTACTCGGTGCCAACATCAACGGCAAGCCACAACTCGCCGTCATGCTGCCCGAATTGCTCATTCACGATAAAAAAATGAACGCCGGGCAGGTGGTTAAAGACCTGGCTAAGCACATCAAAGGCGGGGGCGGTGGTCAGGCGTTTTTTGCCACGGCGGGCGGCTCCGATTCGGCGGGATTAGATGCGGCCCTGGCGCAGGCGAGGGAACTGCTTGCCTAAAAACTGGTCCCTTAAAATACCTGTGCTCCCCATGAATCAACCCATTGGCGTGTTCGACTCGGGCTACGGCGGCCTGACGGTGCTGCGCGAAATTGTACGTGAGCTGCCGCAGTACGATTATGTGTATCTGGGCGACAATGCCCGCACGCCCTACGGCACGCGCTCCTTCGAAACGGTTTATCAGTATACGCTTGAATGTGTCCGGCATTTGTTCGACCGGGGGTGCCGCCTGGTGATCCTGGCCTGCAACACGGCCTCGGCCAAAGCCCTGCGCAATATTCAGCAACTCGACCTGCCAACCGGGGCACCCGGACTTGATGGACCGGACAGGCGCGTGCTGGGCGTGATCCGGCCTACCACCGAGGTTATTGGCCAGTACTCACAAACGGGCCACGTTGGTATTCTGGCCACGCGCGGCACCGTTACGTCGGCTTCGTATGTGGTAGAAATCGACCGGTTTTTTCCGGCTCTGCACGTGTTTCAGGAGGCTTGCCCCATGTGGGTGCCGCTGGTCGAAAACGGCGAGTATGCCAGCCCGGGGGCCAATTATTTTGTGCAGCAACACATTGACCGGCTGTTGGCGCAATCTGCCCAGATCGATACGTTGCTGCTGGCCTGCACGCATTATCCGTTGCTGCTGGACAAAATCCGGGCCTGCACGCCTGCGGGCATCACGCTGTTGAGCCAGGGCGAAATTGTGGCCCGCAGCTTAGCCGATTACCTGATACGCCACCCCGAGCGCGAAGGGCAATGCAGTCGGCACGGTCAGCGCACTTTTTTAACCACCGATTCGACCGACGATTTCGACCGGCAGGCAACGGTGTTCTATGGCGAGTCGGTGCGGTCGGCGCACCTGGCCCTCTGATTCAGTGAACCCAAAGCCCTGACCGGCTGACAGTGGCCGATGCCGCCAAAATTTCGTACCTTTGCCCCTCAATCTGAACGGGAAATAATACGCTATGATATCGGTACAAAACGTCTCTCTTCGCTACGGAAAACGGGTGCTGTTCGATGACGTCACCATAAAATTTACGTCCGGCAACTGCTACGGCGTTATCGGGGCTAACGGAGCCGGGAAATCCACATTTCTGAAAATTTTGTCCGGCGAAATTGAGCCGCAAACCGGTACGATCAGCATGACCCCCGGCGAACGAATGTCGGTGCTGAATCAGAATCAGTTCGCCTACGACGAATATCCGGTGCTCCAAACCGTCATTATGGGCAACAAACGCCTGTATGACATCATGCTGGAAAAAGACGTTCTATACGCCAAAGAAGACTTTACGGATGCCGACGGCGAAAAAGCGGCCGAACTCGAATCGGAGTTTGCCGAGATGAACGGCTGGGATGCCGAGTCGGACGCGGCCAGTTTGCTCAGCGGCTTAGGCATTAAAGAAGACCTGCACCAGTCGATGATGTCGGACATCAACGGCTCCGAGAAAGTGCGTATTTTGCTGGCGCAGGCCCTGTTTGGCCAACCCGATGTGCTGCTGCTCGATGAACCAACCAATAATCTCGACGTGGAATCGGTGAGCTGGCTGGAGAATTTTCTGGCCAACTTCAGCAATACCGTCATCGTTGTTTCGCACGACCGGCACTTTCTGGATCAGGTTTGTACGCAGATCGTGGACGTGGATTTCAGCAAGGTAAAGCTCTTTGCCGGTAACTATTCGTTCTGGTACGAATCGAGCCAGCTGGCCCTGCGGCAGCGGCAGGACCAAAACAAAAAGACCGACGACAAACGCAAAGAACTCGAAGAATTTATCCGCCGTTTCTCGGCCAATGCGTCTAAATCCAAGCAGGCTACCAGCCGGGCCAAGCTCCTCGAAAAACTCACCATCGACGACATTCAGCCGTCGTCGCGGAAGTATCCCTACGTGAACTTCAAGCCCGAGCGCGAACCCGGCGATCAGATTCTGACAATCGAGAATCTGACCTATACGGCCGAAGATGGCACGAAACTATTTGACAATCTGTCTTTTATCGTTAATAAGCAGGATAAGATTTTTTTGTTCAGCCGCGATGGCCTGGCCGTTTCGGCCCTGCTGGATATTTTAGCGGGTGAGAAAAAAGCCGATGCCGGCACGTTCCGCTGGGGCATTACCATCACAACGGCCTACTTCCCGAATGACACCGAGAAAGACAAGTTTTTCCAGACCGACCTGAACTTAGTCGATTGGCTGCGGCAGTATTCAGTGGAGAAAGATGAGAGTTTTATCCGGGGTTTTCTGGGCCGGATGCTGTTTTCGGGCGAGGAGTCGCTCAAAAAAGCCACTGTCCTGAGCGGGGGCGAAAAAGTGCGGTGTATGCTCTCGAAGATGATGCTGTCGGGAGCCAATACGCTGCTGCTTGATGAGCCAACAAACCACCTCGACCTCGAATCCATTGAGTCGCTAAACAACGGTTTGATCGACGTGAAGGCCCCTGTACTGTTCACCTCCCACGATCACCAGTTTGTGCAGACGGTGGCCAACCGCATTCTGGAAATTGCTCCATCGGGCCATCTCGACAAACTAATGACCTACGACGAATACCTCACCGATGAGCGCGTGAAAGCGCAGCGGGAAGAACTATACGAAGCGGTGGCGTGAAGCCCCGGCATGAGCGGGGAAGTGGCCCTGAGATGCTACCAATAGACTAAGCAGATAGTTGGCTTTGCCCAAAGCCGGTTCCCAACGCAAGTGGGAGTGGCTTTGGGCACTACAGAATCAAAAGCGTTGCTGTGGGGTCAATAGTCTGCTACCTGCTGCCCCAGCCAGCGGGATCCTGCCGCCAGGCCGACAGCGATTCCAACGCCTGGGTTGGTATGTAGTCGAGCGTTTGGGCTTCGGTTAGCAGGGCATCATAGTTGCTCAGGCAGATTAGCGGTACGTTCCGGTCGCGAAAGTTTTGCTCGGCCACCGGGAAGCCGTAGGTAAAAATAGCCGCCATGCCCAGCACACTGGCCCCGGCAGCCCGGAGTGCATCAACTACTTTGAGCGAGCTGCCACCGGTCGAGATCAGGTCTTCTATCACCACCACGCGCTGTCCATCGGCCAAATGACCTTCAATTTGACGGCCCATGCCGTGGGCTTTGGGTTCAGGCCGAACATAGCAGTAGGGCAGCCCCAGCACGTCGGCTACCAAAGCACCCTGCGGAATGCCGGCCGTGGCGACTCCGGCAATGGCTTCTGCGGTTGGAAATTGTTGCCGGATGGCATCGGCAAGGGCATTTTTAATGAAAGTGCGCACCGCAGGATGGGCCAGCGTAACCCGATTGTCGCAGTAAATG
>JAYVAP010000071.1:0-3491 GCA_043750915.1 Spirosoma sp.
CTTGCCAATATGATAGCCCAACCGCCCCCTCCGCCAAAACGATGGATCACCCGACCCTTTCCTGATTCGACGGCCCAGCAGGGGGCCATCGAGTTACTAACGGGTTCGCTCGGCGTGAGTCCGTTTCTGGCGGCTCTGCTGGTGCAGCGGGGTGTGCATACCTACGACGAGGCCCGGGTGTTTTTCAGGCCCGAAATTAGTCATTTGCACGATCCATTCGCCATGAAAGATATGGACCGGGCCGTTGACCGGCTGCAACTGGCCATTGACCGACAGGAAAAAATTCTGATCTATGGCGACTACGATGTCGACGGTACCACGTCGGTAGCGCTGGTCTATGGCTTTCTGAAAAACCACCACCCGGCCCTGGATTACTATATTCCCGACCGCTACAAAGAAGGCTACGGTATTTCGCAACAGGGTATCGGGTGGGCCGCCGAGAACGGTTTTACCCTCATCATTGCGCTCGACTGCGGCATCAAATCCGTTGAGCGGGTGGCCGAAGCCAACGCGCTGGGTGTCGATTTTATCATTTGCGACCACCACCGGCCCGGCACTGAACTGCCCCATGCAGCCGCCGTGCTCGACCCCAAACGCGACGACTGCCTGTATCCCTATAAGGAACTGAGCGGCTGTGGGGTGGGCTTCAAACTACTTCAGGCGTTTTGTTTGCGCAACGTTTTGCCCATGAACGAGTTGTATCCGTATCTCGATCTGGTGGCGGTCAGCATTGCTTCGGACATTGTGCCCCTCACGGGCGAAAACCGCGTGATGGCGTATTGGGGCTTAAAATACCTTAATTCGACACCACGCACCGGCCTGAAAGCGTTGATTAAACTGGCGGGCTTTTCGCGGGAGTTAGACATTGGTAATGTGGTGTTTGGCCTGGGACCGCGCATCAATGCCGCCGGTCGAATCAAGCACGCCAAAGCGGCCGTGCAGCTGTTGCTGGCCGAGTCGGAGCGGGAAGCCGATGACTTTGCGCTCATTATCAACAAGCACAATAACGACCGTAAAACGTTCGACAGCACCATAACCGAGCAGGCACTGGGCATGATCCGGGAAAGCGAAACGATGACCAATGCCAAATCGACGCTACTCTTCGATGCCACCTGGCACAAAGGCGTAATCGGGATTGTGGCCTCGCGGTGCATCGAGCATTTTCATCGGCCCACCATCATCCTGACCCAGTCGAACGACAAAGCCGCCGGGTCGGCCCGGTCGGTGCCGGGCTTCGATGTGTATGAAGCCATTGAAGAATGTGCCGATTTGCTGGAGCAGTTTGGCGGGCACACCTTTGCCGCCGGCATGACCCTGCCGGTTGCCAACATAGATGCGTTCCGGCTTCGGTTCGAGGCCGTCGTGTCGCGAAAAATAAAGGAAGAACACCTGACCCCGCTGGTAGACATCGACCTGCCGATGGATTTCAGCGAGATCAATGCCAAACTCGTCCGGATTCTCAGGCAGATGGGGCCATTTGGACCTCACAATCCGCAGCCAATGTTTGTGACGGAGGGCGTTTATCTGACCAGCGATCCAATTATTATGAAAGATAAACACCTGAAAATAAACGTGCGGCAGGGCAATCCGGCCACCCACCGAACGGGCCAGTTTCTGACGGCGGTGGGATTTGGTTTCGCTCATTGTGCCGGGCAGCTACAAATGGACAAACCCTTTTCAATCTGTTACCATATAGAACAAAATTTTTATAATGGTAACGTAACGCTACAGTTGATGATAAAAGATATCCGGTGCGATTAATCTGCTTCAGCGTCGGATGAATTAGGCAGACAGTAATTTTTAAATAATCGCTTGATTATTCATTCGCTTTAATTTTTCAGCAAGCCCTAATGAGCCAGGACTACGATAAAATAATCGAGGAAAACATTGAGACGATTATTCTGCCTTTGGCGATAAAAGTTCTGAACATACCGGAACCGGTCGGTATGATCGAAATACCGGATGATCTGCAATACACCATTGAGCGAAAGCCCGATTTTCTGAAGCTGATTACAGACCAGGCAGGTGCCGAACTGTATGTGTTACAACTTGAGTTTCAAACGCGCGATGAACCGGACATGCTCGCACGAATGCTGTTTTATGCCGCCCAGTTGTATGGCAAATATAAACTTCCGGTTAAACAATACGTTTTCTACATCGGAAGTCGTCCGGCCCGGATGCGCCGGACGCTGGAACAGGAAGATTTAACTTACCGGTTTCACGTGCGGAATGTAGTAGACGTTCCATACCATGCCTTTCTGGATACAGACAAACCGGAAGAAGTTGTCCTGGCAATACTGGGCAACTTGTCGGGCGACTCTCCTGCTCTGGCTGTTGGGCGAATTCTATCGGCATTGCGCAGGTTAGTAGATAGTCAACTGGCAATGGGGCGGTTTCTGCGTCAACTCGAAGTATTGTCCAAATTGCGTCATATTCAGGATGAAGTCATTAAACAAATAGAAGCCATGCCTATCACTTACGATTTAGAGACTGATATTCGCTACCTGCAGGGTAAGCAAAAAGGGGCTGAAGAAGCATTAACTTCCGGCCTGATTCGTGGTATGCAAGAGGGCCGCCAGGAAGGTCGCCAAGAGGGCCGTCAGGAAGGCCGTCAGGAAGCAAAGCGGGAAGATGTAGACGGGCTGTTACGGCTGGGCGTGCTGACGGTTGAACAGATAGCTACCGCCCTGGATGTGTCGACCGATTTTGTGCTGCATGTGCAGACACGGATGCCTACTACTAACGGATGAAATGATTCTCAGAACCGAAAACCTAATCAAGAAATACGGATCACGGTTGGTCAATGACAACGTGTCGTATCAGGTGGCACAGGGCGAAATTGTGGGATTGCTCGGCCCCAACGGGGCGGGCAAAACAACGTCGTTCTACATGGCCGTTGGCTTAGTGAAACCCAACAGCGGCCACGTATTCATTGGCGACACCGACGTAACCGACCTGCCCATGTACAAACGGGCGCGGCTTGGTCTGGGATACCTCGCACAGGAAGCCTCCGTTTTTCGGGATTTATCGGTCGAAGAAAACGTGTTGGCCGTGCTGGAGATGACGAATTTGCCCCGGAAGCAGCAAAAACAAAAGGTGGAGGAGCTACTTGAAGAATTTAGCCTGACGCACGTTCGCCGGAGCAAAGGCAAGGTGCTGTCCGGGGGCGAACGCCGGCGCACGGAAATTGCCCGTGCCCTGGCGGTGGACCCTAAATTTATTCTGCTCGATGAGCCCTTTGCGGGGGTCGATCCCATTGCCGTTGAGGATATTCAGCATATTGTGGCCCGGCTTAAACACCGCAACATCGGCATTTTGATTACCGATCACAACGTGAACGAAACGCTCTCGATCACCGACCGGGCGTATCTTTTGTTTGAAGGAAAAATACTGAAGCAAGGAACTGCCGAAGAACTCGCCAACGACGAGCAAGTACGGCGGTTGTATTTAGGTCAGCATTTTGAGTTAAAACGGAAGGTTTGAGTAAAATA
>JAYVAP010000072.1:0-4251 GCA_043750915.1 Spirosoma sp.
CATGAAAAGTAATTTTTCGCCCTTTAAACGACTCGCCATCTTTCACCCGGATTCGGCCCTCGTTGATGAGACCCTGCAAAAACTGCGAGTGGTGAATTACTTCGTAGTTACCACCCAGTTCGGGATACTCGTTTTTGATGGTGTTGAAACAGTGCGGACAGGCCGTCACGATCTTTTTAATGTTATAGCCGTTCATTACCTGAATGTTCGACATGGCCTGCATCTGAAACAGAAACTCGTTGCCAGCCCGACGTGCCGGATCGCCGGTGCAACCCTCTTCGGGTCCCAGCACGGCAAATTTTATGCCCACGTGGTTCAGAATTCGCACAAACGCAATGGTCACGCGCTTGTAGCGATCATCGAACGAGCCTGCACAGCCAACCCAGAACAAAATTTCGGGTTGCTCTCCCGACGCGGCCATATCGGCCATGGTGGGTACGGTGTATATTTTTTCGGTTATTGTTTCCATGGTTGTTAATACAAACCGGATTCTGGTTGAAATTCTTTGTTGATGGGCACCGAAACGGGCTTCACCTGCCGGTAGGCCAGCCACACAAAATAACCGACACTGGCAACGATCATGATTTCCATGCAGTACTCGACGGCATATTTTTTCGTGTTTATCATGGCCGGGTCCGTGTAAATGGGTGCGCCCAATCGCCACCATACCGACGGATGCACGGCCGCCATCACGTTGAGCACCAGCAGGATCGCTACGGGCCGGGCATTATTCCAGTCGGGAATCAGCGTCATCAGCGGCAGGGCGTAGATGAACACATAATTGCCGAACGAACTTTTATGCACCACCATAAGCATACCGTAACACAACACCCACAGTATGGGCAAGGCCCGTTCGTAGGGTATGTTAGCGCGCCGGAGTTGCCAGCCGCCGTAGGCCGACAGGACCAGCACGGCAATCAGGCCGACCGCGCTGAGCAGGCCCGCATAGGCCGTGAAATCGCCGATGAGCGGGGCCAGCACCGTGGGCAGGTTAGGCGCAAAAGGCATACTGGCAAACATAAGGGGCGTAAGCATTCCTTCGCCAGTGAGGGCATAGAGCACCACTAAGGCCGGTACGCCAATGAGCAACAAACCGGCCACGTATTGCAGCGGCCGACGCACCCAGAATAACAACGCCAGGGCAATTAACACGGCCAGTGCCTTTGTCACAATCAGCATCACCGCCATCAGCAGTCCCAGCCCAAACGCACTGGCGCGGTTTGCCCACACCCACAAACTTATTGCCCCAAACAGCCACATCCACACATCTTCCTGACCACCCAGTACGCAAAAGACGAACGGTCCCGGCAATACTAAGTAAAGCAATGCCCACAGTTGGGCTACGCTACCCCGACGGGGACGGTAAAATCGATAGGTAAGCCACCAGGCGGCACCCTCAACCAATATCATCAGCAGAACAATACTTTTGGGACTGGGCCAGACCAGCAGCGGTAACGCCGTAATATAGGCGAAGAGCGGACTGTAGGGCGACCAGAAATCGCGGTACACAATCTCGCCCCGGAGTGCGTGGCTGGCCGCTTCATAGAATATGGGCACGTCGGAACGAGTCTCCAGGCCCAGCAGTAAGTAAATAACCGCAAAGGGCACCAAACGACAAACAAAAAAGGCAATCAGCAACAGCCGGTTGGCCCGTGATTCGGGCAGGCTCAGCAACTGACTCCGGAATAGAATGCCAACGCCAAATGCCACGGCCCCGACAACGGCAATTATACTCTTAATGAAAATAATATTCATGGGTTGGAGCGATCAGGGGCGAAAAGGTACGACCCTGCATTGGCTTTTTCAAACGGGCCTCACTTATGACCGACCGGCTGGTTCACCTGATCGGCCCAGTTGAAGCGGTCGCTCGGCGAAAATTTCCACGGAGCCATGTTGTTTTCAATGTTGCCAAACATGGCGTTCCATGATGCCGGGGCCTGCGATTCCTCCATAACCCGATACCGGCGCAGCTGCAAAATAATATCCAATGGGTTGATGTTGATGGGGCAGGCATTGATGCAGGCCTGACAGGTGGTACAGGCATTGATTTCTTCGGGCGTGATGTAGTCGCCAAGCAATGATTTATCGTCGCGGTAGTTGGCCCCGTTCGATTGCCATCCCCGCTGAATCTCTTCGAGCCGGTCGCGGGTGTCCATCATAATTTTTCGGGGCGACAGTTTTTTGCCGGTTATACTGGCCGGGCAGGCCGCCGTGCAACGTCCGCACTCGGTGCAGCTATAGGCGTTCATGAGGTTTATCCACTTCAAATCCTGCACATCTTTCGCCCCAAACCGGCCTACTTCTACCGGCGATCCCGACTGTTCGCCGTTGTCGTTCGCCTGAGCACCATCCGGGGCCGTTGTTAGCGGTAAACCAAGTGCCAACTGCACTTCCTTCGTAATTTCGGGCATATTCTGCATTTCGCCTTTGGGCTGCAGGTCAGAAAAGTACACGTTGGGAAAGCCAAGCGCAATGTGCAAGTGCTTGGAATAGGTTACGTAAACGCCAAACGCCAGAATGCCCAGAATATGGAGCCACCACGACACGCGTTCGTAGCCGACCAAAGCGGAGTCGCTGAAACCGCCGAACAGGGGTTTTAGAAACTGACTGATGATAAAATCGGGTACCAGACCCTGCAACGCGCCATAGTGTCCGATGCCCCGGTCCCGCAAAACGCTGTCAGACGCGTTCCAGGTCAGAAAAGCAATCATCAGCACAATTTCGGCCACCAGAATGATAGTTGCATCGGGAATAGACCAGCCGAGGAGTTCGCGGTGCCTCTCCGCCTGCAGGCGTTCTACTTTTGCCCCAAACCGCCGTGCCAGAAACACTACGCAAACGGCCAGTACGCCAAAGGCCAGTACCTCGAATACGTCGATCAGAATCGGGTACACGGGTGTAATGTAAGGTGCAAACAGCCGGTGCGTACCCAAAACGCCGTCCAGAATAATCTCCAGAATTTCCAGATTGATGATAATGAAACCGGCGTAGATCACAAAATGCATCGTTCCTACCAGTAGGTTGGTAAACATCTTTTTCTGACCAAATGCCACGAGCAACATCGTCTGCAACCGCTCACCGGCATTACCGCTTCTGTCTTCGGGGCGGCCCAGGTTGATGGCGCGACTGATGAGCTGAACACGTTTGGTTATGAACCAGGTGGTGGCGGCCAGGGCGGCAACAAACAAAATCTGTTGTACGATTTCCATTATTTTAAAGATTTCTTCGCTTGATTACCAGTTTATTAGCCCATCCGTGGGGGCAAAAGTCAAATTTATTGTGCGAAGCAGTTGCAGGACATTTAAAGTAAGCCTACTTTTGCACCCACGTTAAGGTGATGTAGCTCAGTTGGTAGAGCAAAGGACTGAAAATCCTTGTGTCGGCGGTTCGATTCCGTCCATCACCACCACCTTAATGTTAGCCTTCCCAATTGGGGAGGCTTTTTTTATGCCCTGCCTCCCGGCCTGATCCTTCATTATTAGTATGCACGCATACCATTTGGCGCACTGGCAAATGTACGACTTACCTCGATTTTAACAAGCAGAACGCCCGGTTGTTTTGCATTATGCTTCATCAAAAAAAGCTATTTTTGTGAATATCCCGTTCATTTTCAACGCGTTCTCCCAAAGGCGGGCTAATTTTTCGGTGCTCTTTTCACCGCCCGCCCGATGCTGATTTTCCATCCTATTGAAAACGCTCCTCCTTCTCGGGTTGCTCCGCAGCATTGCGCCACCCGACTCCCTGCTGGTTAGGGTCGACACGACAACGACACGACCCGCTGCCGACAGTCTCCCGTCGATGGCCAGGCCACGCCCAGCCCGGTTATGGGCCGTTGGCGGGTCGTCGTTGCTGACGCTGGGATCGACGTATGTTTACCTGCAAAAAACGTGGTGGAACGGCCGGGGCGTTGCTTTTCATTTCGATGAAGGACGCGATCTGACCTACGCGAGTGGCCTCGACAAAGTGGCGCACTTAGCCGGTGGCGTGTTCGTGTCGGAGCATTATTACCGGGCTTTCCGCTGGGCGGGTGTACCGGTGCGACAGGCGGAGTGGCTGGCTTTTGGGTCGGCAGCGTTTGTGCAGATCGGCATCGAATGTAAAGATGCCTACGCCCCTACCTACGGCTTTAGCTGGCGCGATGTGGCGGCTGGCACCGTTGGGGGATTATGGCCGATGGCCCAAAATCGGTCCCGCTTTCTGCGCGATGCCCAGTGGAAAGTAAGTTATTGGCAGCGAACACCGAAATACTTC
>JAYVAP010000073.1:0-3051 GCA_043750915.1 Spirosoma sp.
TGCTGGTAGTGGGCATTGCGTGGGTATGGCAGCGGGTGACGGACCTTTCCGGGCGGGGCAGGAGCCAATTGGGGCGTTGATTGTTCACGCGCTCCGCAAACTCTTCACCGGGTTCATCAGGGCCGCCCTGATGCTCTGGAAACTCACCGTCAGCAGGGCAATGCCCACCGCCAGTAGACCTGCCCCCGCAAACACCCACCATTCGATAGTGATTTTGTAGGCAAAATCCTGCAACCACCGGTTCATGGCGTACCAGGCGACGGGCGAGGCAATGACAATGGCAATCACAACCAGCTTCAGGAAGTCTTTCGAGAGTAGCGTAACGATGCTGGCAACGCTGGCCCCCAGTACTTTGCGGACCCCGATTTCTTTTTGGCGCTGCTGCGTGTTGAATGTGGCCAGACCGAACAGGCCTAAGCACGAAATGAATATGGCCAGAGCCGCAAACAGACCGAATACCTGACCCGTCCGGGCTTCGGTACGGTAGGTACGGTTGAAAACGTCGTCTAAGAACTCATACGAAAGGGGTTTGTCCGGAAACTGCTCATGCCACAGTCCGTTCAGTTGCCGAATGACGTTGGGCACGGCCCCGGCCCGGATGCGCACCGCCAACTGTCCTTCGTAGCCGTCGTTAAGCGAAATAAGCATGGGTGCAACGGTCGTTTTGAGATCGGCATGGTTGTAGTCGTCCACCACACCAATGACCTGACCCCGCTGCGGTACTTCGCGGTAGGACCCGTCCGGGCTGTAGGCGTAGGTGTAATAGCCGGTCATTTTTCCCGCGATATCTTTCCAGCCAAAGAACTTCATGGCGGCTCTGTTTATCAAAAAGGCGGTTTTGTCGGCGGGTCGGTTAGGATCGAGGTTGCGGCCCTGCAGGAGTTTGATGCCGAATGTTTTCAGAAAATCGCCGTCAGTAGTGAGCCGTAAGATACCGCCCGTTTGGGAGCCTTTGGGTACGTAGTCACTCACTAACTTTTGCCCCTGCAAATTACCGCTGCCTGGTAATCCAAACGCCCGTGTGGCTGCTTCAACGCCCGGCAGAGCCGCCACCCGCTGCTTGAAGAGTTCCTTGGCGTTTTTCGGCGCATCGCGCAGGTCCATTGTCAGCACCTGTTCGCGCTGGTAGCCAACGTTTTTGTTCCGAACGTATGCTAATTGATTGTAGACGATGATGGTTGCTACGATCATACCCACAGATACCGCAAACTGGCCGACGACCAATGTTTTGCGTAGCCACGCCCGCCCTTCCGCTGATGAACTGGTTCCTTTTAGCACGGCAACGGGACGAAACGACGACAGCACAAACGCCGGGTAGCTGCCCGCCAACAGACCAACTACGCCCAGACCGGCTGCTAAACGCCATAAACGGGATCCGGTCAGCAATGATTCAGTCGTCAACTGCTTGTCGGTTAGCTGGTTGAACTCGGGAAGCACGATCAGCACTACCCCCACCGACAGGGCCACAGCCAGCCCCATAAACAGAAAGGTTTCGCTCAGAAACTGTCGCCACAACTGCCCGAACGACGATCCCAGTACTTTGCGGACACCCACTTCTTTCGCCCGTTTGGTGGACCGCGCTGTAGCTAAGTTGACATAGTTGAAACAGGCCAGTCCCAGAATTAGCAGTGCCACAATCGAGAATATGTACGTGTACGTCAGCCGGTTAGTTGCCACTAAATTAGTGCGGAGGTAAATGTCGGTGAGCGGAACCAGATTCGGTTTCCACACGCTGGCATTAGGATCGCCCAACTGCCTGACGTAGGCTGGAAGCTGCGTCTGTAAGGTAGTTTTGTTGGTACCGGCGGCCAGCAGCAGGTAGGTCCAGGTGTCACCACTGCCCCAATAGTTCGTTGTTACGTCGTAGCCCGCCAGTTCATTGGCGTTGGCGTAGTTGCCCAGAAAATCAATGGCGAGGTGGGAATTGGCAGGGAGGTCGGCCAGCACACCGGTTACGTGCAACGTCACTTTATTATTGATCCGCAGCGACTGCCCCATCGGATTGGCGTTGGCAAAGTATTTGCGGGCCATCGTCTCCGACAGCACCACGCCATACTGCTCGGTGAGGGCCGTTTGCGGATTTCCCTGCGCTAATGGCATGGTAAATATGTTGAACACGCTGCTGTCGGCGAACCAGAACTGCGATTCGTAAGCTGCCACCTGCTGATGGGCGATTAACGGTTTTATTCGGGTCAATCGGGCCGTGTTGGTTACCTGCGCAAACCGGCTCTTTAGGTCGATGGCAAACTTGCCGCCACTGCCCGGTGCATTCTCAAACTGCTGGAACAGCACGATCCGGTCAGCGTTTTTGTGAAACCGGTCGTAGGAAAGCTCGTCCAGCACGTAGGCCGTAATGAGCATACAGCAACTCAAACCCAGCGTTAAGCCGACGATATTGACAACGGTGGAAACCTTGTTGCGGATCAGGTTCCGCCAGGCGATTTTGAAATAGTTGCGAAGCATACTGGGTTTGGTTAAATTTGACTTGTCTTTCAATCATTTACACCATGCAATACGAATTCCCGGGTTCTCAGAAATTTGTGGTCATGGACGATGGCACAAACGCACCTCGATCTCACCAGCGCACCATTGCCCAGCTTATTGCGGGTTTATATCCACTTTTCCGGGCCGGAACCATTGCATTGGAAGCACTGCCCGAAACAATGGTTGGTGAATACAACAGCCCGGTACCCGATGTCATTCTCTACGACAACCCGAACGAAACAACGGCGGTCATTATCGAGATCTGCCATTTTAAAGGAGAAAAGAACGATCTCAAAAAAGTAATTCGGCTCATAGAAGAAGAGGACTATGGTATTCTCGAAGGCTTCGTTTACAACTACAAAACTGAAATCTGGCTCCGTTACTGCAAAGGCGATGGCGGACAGGCCACCGAATCGTCATTTTCCGACGTACTGAATCTCGATTTGAATACGTTTTTGTGAGCATTACTCGCTCCGCAAACTTTTCACCGGGTTCATTAGGGTAGCTTTGACGCTATTGGGTCAATATGTACTGCCATACTCCGCAAACAACCTGCCAGTCTTGAAA
>JAYVAP010000074.1:0-4997 GCA_043750915.1 Spirosoma sp.
TTTGGGGGGCACCCGCGCCGGTTCCAGCACGTTGAAAACGGGTGTCTGCTGCTGCACCCGGAGTTTGGCTTGTTCAAACTGCTGCGCCAGTTCGGTATAGACCAGCTGGGCAATGCTCAGCTCTGCTTCCATGCGCTGTTTTTCCATCGTGGTGGCCAGTAGCACAACGTGCTGATAGCGATCGTTATACCGAAAAACGTTCAGCTGGGCCGTTTGGTAGCGTCGGCGGGCTTCGTTCAGCCGCCGGTCGTAGAACTGCAGGTCCAGCCGGGCTTTTTCGGTACGGTAGCGGGTAACATACTGCGTGAGGTAGGTCATGGCGAGCCGGGCCACCGCTGCGGCCACCTGCGCATCGGGCATTTTTGCCGATAGCGTTATGATACCCGAGCGCGTATCCAGCCTGGCACTAACCCGCCTGCCCACCTCCTCCATCAGCTCCTGCTGCCAAACGGATAGCGGCATGGGCTGGGCGGCTTTGGCGCGTGGCACGGGCAACGGTTTTTTTTCGATGCCCAACCAATTGGCCCACAACCCGCCACCGGTTTGGTTGGGCATCAGCAAATGACCAACGGTGGTTTGCTGCCCGCCCGTGGTGATAACCCGCTGGCCAATCAGATACAGCAGAAAAGGCGTGCTTTGTAATACGTTAGGATACAGATCGGGGCGAACGGCATCCAGCTCATCGTCGTCGGCCAGTTCGATGCCGCCCAGGCCCGCTGCCGAGGTTAGCCGCTTGACCATGGCGGCCGGTTTGTTGCCCATTTCGGGCATAATTTTGGCTTCCGAAACCCACTCGGGGGGCGTTAGCAGGGCCACGGCCACCCCTATCCCGGCAAAGCCCGCCACAACCGCCAGCAACCGCCACCGTCCCTGCCAAACAGTTCGCAGCAGCGTTTGGGGCGATAGGTCGAGCCAGGACGATGCGATCAACCGGGTTTGGGGCGGCATGGTATTGTCGATAGCCAGATTACGGATGTGCCGCTCGCAACACAAACGGTGTCCAAATATATCATTGGCTACCGAAAATACCCCATACGTCAGGCAGAAAACATAAATTTTATCTTTTTTTATCAGAAAGAAGTGCTATATCTGCTCCACAACAACCGCCACCAAACGGCTGGATTGGTCTACAGCCGCTGCATCAGCCCGACAACCATTTGGGCTTTCCAGGACATAAAATCCCCGGCGGCAATGTGGGCGCGGGCCTGCCGCATCAGCCATAAATAGAACGTCAGGTTTTGCAAACTGGCCACTTGCCCGGCCAGCAACTCACCGGCTTTGAAGAGGTGCCGCAGATAGGCTTTGCTATAAAACGTGGATGCGTAACCGCCCAGCTCAGCGTCGATGGGGCTGAAATCGCGGCTCCACTTTTCATTTTTTATATTGATAATCCCCTGCGTCGTAAACAGCAGACCGTGTCGGGCATTGCGCGTTGGCATCACACAGTCGAACATATCCACGCCCCGCGCAATGGCTTCCAGCAGGTTGGCCGGTGTGCCCACGCCCATCAGATAGCGCGGTTTGCTGAGGGGTAAAATAGCATTCACCAGCTCGATCATGGCATACATTTCCTCAGCGGGTTCGCCCACGGCTAAGCCGCCAATGGCATTGCCGGGCCGGTCTTTCGACGCGATGACCTCCGCCGACTGCCGGCGCAGATCAGGATACGTACTGCCCTGCACGATGGGAAACAGCGTTTGCGCATACCCGTAGTGCGGCTCCGTCGTGTCGAACCGGTCGATGCAGCGGTCCAACCAGCGGTGGGTCATTTCCATCGACTTTCTGGCGTATTCATAGTCGCAGGGGTAGGGCGTACACTCGTCAAAAGCCATGATAATGTCCGCGCCAATGGTGCGCTGAATATCCATGACTCCTTCGGGTGAGAAGTAGTGCTTCGAGCCGTCGATGTGCGATTTAAACGTAACCCCGTCTTCCTTAATATTGCGGGTATTGGCGAGTGAATACACCTGATAACCGCCCGAATCGGTTAGTAGTGGCCGTTTCCAGCCGTTGAAACCATGCAGCCCCCCCGCCTGTCGCATAATATCCAGACCCGGCCGCAGGTACAAATGATAGGTATTTCCCAGAATAATTTCGGCATCGATATCGCCTTCCAGCTCGCGCTGATGCACGGCTTTCACGGTCCCGGCCGTGCCGACGGGCATGAAAATAGGGGTTTGAATCGGTCCGTGATCGGTGGTAATCGTACCCGTTCGGGCGTTGGACTGCGCGTCGCGGGCGGTGATAGAAAAGGTCATAGGACAAAGGTAGGCTGTGCCCGTTCTCCCACCGATAAATCGGTGGGCTAATAGTGGCGAAATGATACTGACGAGCCAATATTGGCAAGCTGATAGGAATGAACAAACAATAGCAGACAAACAATAGCAGACAAACAGGGCAGGGCCGGACCGTGCGGTTCGACTCAACTATGATTGCATATTTTTATTAGCCCACCGATTTATCGGTGGGAATAGGCGGGCGGGTTTTCCTTATCTTTACCGCTTTGCGTTCAAAAACAATCTACCTGACAAGCCAATCTCTTCATTTGTGATTACAGCACTGCTGATAAGCTGGCTCATTGCGGTCGGTATTCAACTTATTTACATCTTCTTTATTTTCTCCCGAACGGCTTTTTTTCGGCAACCGCCGGGCGAATCCACCGCACCGGCGGAGGTGCGGCTTTCCAACCGGCCGGGCATCACCGTTATTGTATGTGCCCATAATGAGTTGGCCAATCTGCGCGCGTTGCTGCCGCTGCTGAATGCCCAGCACTACCCCGATTTTGAGGTGCTGGTGATGGACGACCGCTCCACCGATGGCACCAAAGCGTATTTGGAAAACCACATTACCAACCTCAACCGCGTTCGGTTTATCCGGGTCGATAAAGAATACGCACACATTACGCCCAAGAAATACGCGCTTACCATTGCGCTAAAAAAAGCCATTTATCCCAATGTGCTGCTCACCGATGCCGACTGCCGCCCGGCCACCGAAGCCTGGCTCGACAGCATGGTTAACCCGCTGCTGATGAATAAGGCCAAAAACATTGTTCTGGGTTTTTCGCCTTACGAACGTCGGCCCGGCCGGTTGAACCTACTCATCCGCTCCGAAACACTTTTCACGGCTGTGCAGTATTTCTCGCTGGCACTGGCGGGTCAGCCCTACATGGGCGTGGGCCGCAACCTGGCCTATCGCACCCGAACATTCTTCGACAACAAAGGATTTTATACCCACAAAAACGTGCTGGGTGGCGACGATGATCTGTTTATCAACGAAGTGGCTACGGGCACCAACACCGCCATTTGCCTTAATCCGGCAGCCTTCACCTGGTCGATTCCCAAAGAAACCTGGGCCGACTGGCGGATTCAGAAACGGCGGCACCTGAACGTGGGCAAATACTACAAAACCGGTCATAAAATCCGGCTGGGCCTGCTCACCGGTTCGCACGTGCTGACGTGGGGGCTGGGCGTTGCCACGGGCCTGACCGTTTTGGGGATGCACTGGATGGGGCGTTCGTTTAGCCAAACCGAATGGCTACTTTTGCTGACCGCAACGGGGGGCTTCGGGCTGCGTTTGCTGGGGTTCTGGGGCATTGTGGGGCGCATCAGCTACCGGCTGGCCCACACCGTTCACTGGTTGCTGATGCCGCCAATGGACGCGGCACTGGCTCTGTACTACGGACTGGCGGGCTTGGAAACGCTGCTTCGGCAAAAAAACAAACGTTACTACTGGCGGTAGCTTAATACCAGACAGGGTAGCTCTACTGATTTATGGAACTGATTCTCAAATATTTCCCTACCCTGACCCCGGAGCAGCAAGAACGGTTTGCCGCGCTGGACGGTCTCTACCGCGACTGGAATGCAAAAATCAACGTTATTTCGCGGCAGGACATTGATGCACTCTACGAAAAACACGTGCTTCACTCGCTGAGCATTGCCAAAGTGATTTCTTTCAAAGCGGGCACCGAAATATTGGACGTGGGCACGGGCGGGGGCTTCCCAGGCATTCCGCTCGCTATTCTGTTCCCGATGGTCGACTTCCATTTGGTCGACAGTATCGGCAAAAAAATAAAGGTGGTGCAGGAAGTAGTCAGCGCACTGGGTCTGACCAACGTGACCGCCGAACAGGCCCGCGCCGAGCAACTCAGCAATACCTACGACTTTGTGGTGAGTCGGGCTGTTACGCGCCTGAACCCGTTTCTGGGCTGGATGCGCTACAAGATTCATAAAAACGGCAACAACGACCGGCCAAACGGCGTTCTGTATCTGAAAGGGGGCGACCTGACCGCCGAACTGGCCGAAGTGACTGACCGTTACCGCGTCTACGACCTCTCCGATTATTTTGACGAACCGTTTTTTGACACCAAAAAACTGGTTTACATTCCCAAAAAGTAAGTTTGTGGCTCAGGCAACAGATGTTGTCCGCGCTGGCTGAAAGCAAACTACCGGCTTAAAACTGTTCAGGCCATACACGCAAAAACCACCAAATTCACAACCCATGGAAAAATTTCACTCCAGCAGTTTCAAAGACCCCATCAACCGCGATGAGGTCGAGTTCTCCGACAAAGGTGTCACCTTCCGGGTGCGCAAGCTGATTGGCGGCACCGACAATTTCGTTTTCTACTCCGATATTTCGGGGGTCGAGATCGACAACGGGCTGTTTTTTGCCAAAGTCCGCGTGATTCCCCGCGCCCGGGGTGAGATCGTGATCAATAACTTCTCCAAGAGCGATGCCCGGCGGATCAAGGAACTGATTCTGCAAAACGTGCCCAACAACCGGCCCGACGTTTTCCGATAGACTGACTGACTGTCAGTTAATTATAATTTCAGCATGACCGGGCAAAACCGTCAGGCTCAAAAAACATTGGTTTTCGAGGGAATTTTAAGGACTTCTTCTTGCACCATAAGCCCGCAGGCCCTACTTTTGCACCCACAATAACCAGTTACACTCCCGAATAGCTCAGTTGGTTAGAGCATCTGACTGTTAATCAGAGGGTC
>JAYVAP010000075.1:0-3462 GCA_043750915.1 Spirosoma sp.
TTTTGGTGTATTTGCCCGCAATAATCCGATCGGTGTCGATATTATCGCCATAGACGTGGGCCTGTCGGGTAGTTTCGGATAGCAGCATAGTTGGGGTCAGGCATTAAGGGCTGAGCACAGCAGCCGGGTGGGTAATTTCGCCCGTCAGAGCCGAAGCCGCCACGGTAGCCGGAGCGGCCAGATAAATTTGGGCGCGGGGGTTGCCCATGCGCCCCCGGAAATTGCGGTTGGCCGACGAAATAACCACCTCGCCATCGCCCGGAACACCTTCGTGGGTGCCCACGCAGGGGCCGCAACCGGGGTTGATGATGGTGGCCCCCGCCTGAATGAGGGCGTAGGCGGTGCCGTCCTGAATGGCGTCGAGCAGGGTTTGTTTGGAGGCCGGGGCAATCACAAGCCGGACACCGTTGCTGATGCGCCGGCCGTTCAGCACGGCCGCAGCCGCCCGCAGGTCTTCGAGCCGCCCGTTGCCACAGGTGCCAATGAAAGCATACTGTATTTTGGTGCCGAGGTGGCGGTCAATGTCTCCTACCTGATCGGGCGATTCGGGTGCGGCAATCTGGGGTTGCAGGGCCGATACGTCGAAGGTCATCGTTCGGGCGTAGTGCGCATCGGCATCGGCCAGGGTGGGTTCAAAATCGTAGGGCAGCACCAAACCCGCAGCATCGACGAAACCGGTTTTGGCACCCATCTCGGCCAGCAAATTAGCCACGGCCATGCGCCCGGCCAGCGTCAGGCTGGCAAAGGTATCGCCGGTGAACTCCACCGATTGATAGGTGGCTCCCGATATGCTCAGCTGACCGGTCAGAAAAAGCACTAAGTCTTTGGCGGCTACCCCGGCAGGCAGCGCCCCCCGGCAGTCGATGCGGATGGTGTGCGGCACCTTAAGCCAGATTTTCCCCGTCAGCATAACGGCGGCCAGGTCGGTGCTGCCCACACCACAGGCCATCGCGTTGAGGGCTCCGTAGGTAGACGTGTGCGAGTCGGCCCCGATAAATATGTGTCCGGGCCGCACGTGTTGCTGCTCCACCATAATCTGGTGGCAAATGCCCTGCCCAATGTCGTAGAGCGAACATTGCTGCTCCTGGGCAAAGTGGCGCATCATCGTGTGGAGGTTGGCAATGCGCTCGTTGGGAGCCGGGGCCGCGTGGTCGATAACTAAGTGAAACCGGCTGGCATCCCACACGCGCTGGCCGCCCATCTCGCCAAAGGCCCGGATGGCCATGGGCGCGGTGGTGTCGGTAGCCATGGCACCATCAACGGGCGTAATGGCAATATCACCGGCCCGCGTTTGCCGCCCGGTATGCTGGTAAATGATTTTTTCGGCAATTGTCAGGCCCATGTGCTGCGTGAAATCGGGTTGTCGGAAGCGGCCTGGTCACCCCGCAGTTTATAGAGCAAACCGGGCAGCGGTTCGCCCAGCAGCGCGGCCATTTCGGTACTGATGCGGGCAATTTTTCCCAGGTCAATGCCCGTATCGTAGCCACTCTGGTGGAGCATGTTCACGGTGTCTTCGGTGGCGATATTACCCGTTGCGTGGGCAATAAAAGGGCACCCACCCAGCCCGCCAAAAGCCGTATCGAAGTGACGAACGCCCGCCTGAATACCCGCAAAGACATTGGCATAACCTTTGTTTTCGGTATTGTGCAGGTGAAGGGCCACGGCCCGCCCGCCCGCCAGGGCCACCACCGCTGCGGTCAGTGCCTGTAGCTGGGGCGGGTTAGCCATGCCGGTGGAGTCGGCCAGGGCGAGTTCATCGATGCCCAGATCGAGGTGAAATCTGGCCAGGTCGAGCACAACTTCGGGGTCTATTTTCCCCTCAAACCGGCACCCGAATGCACACTGAATGCCCCCCCGCACCAGCACGCCATTGGCCCGCGCCAGCTGCACCATGCCACCAAAAGCGGCTTTGGCAGCAGCCAGGTCGATGCCGGTATTTTTCCGGCTATGGGTGTCACTTGCCGACAGCGAAATGGCCAGATGCTGCACGCCCGCGTCGATGGCCCGTTCCACCCCTTTTTTGTTCAGCACCAGCGCACTGAACTGAACCCCATCGGCGGGGGGTAGTTGGGCAAACAGGTCGGCGGCATCGGCCATGGGCTGTACTTTTTTTGGATTCACAAACGAGGCCACCTGAATGCGCCGGACACCCGCCAATACCAGCTGCGCAATCCAGCGCAGCTTGGTATCAGTAGGAATGGTCTGCGTCAGCGTTTGCAGACCGTCGCGCAGGCCCTGCTCATTGATGGTGATGAACTGTTTCATCAGGTGTTTATTTTACCAGTCAACCGGGGCTGGTGGGTAAAATATTAAAATGAATACGTCAGATAAATCGAAACACGGCGGGGCAGCTGTAGGTAGCCCTGCGCATACTGACCGGCAAACGTCTCACTTCTTTGCTTGTTCGACAGAATGGCATCGTTGTCGGTGACGGCGGCCAAACCCTGCACGGCCCGAGCGTTGGTGAGGTTGCGGGCCTGCACCCCTAATTTAACGTTACTCATGCCTTTGAGCGGGAGTTTGCCATATACCCCGCCGTTCAGAATCGACAGCGTTCCGAGGTCGATGATATTGGTGGCATCTACAAAGCGGCCGTAGTTCATGTTCGACGAGAAATCAAGCCCCGCGTATTTTCCTTCATAGTTCAGGAAAAAATTCCAGATTTTGTCGGGAACGCCCGGCAGTCGCTTGCCCCGCAGATCGATGGAGTAGTTCTTAGCGTCGGTCGTTACCAGCGTGTTGCCGTATAGGTTTCCCTTAGGATCTACATTCAGCTTAGCGGCCGCTCCCGTTCCGGTAACACCCACGGGAATACGGAAATTGGTAAACCGCCCGTCCTGCAGAGTAAACGATGTGCGCAGCGAGAGACCGCGTATTTGTGGGGGAGCGTAGCTCAGGGTGACTTCAAAGCCTTTGATGACATTGTCGCCTAATGGCTTCGACACTAATATGCCATCCTCAAAGATAGAAGCCAGCCGGTTGCTGATGCCCGTGTAGAAAGCGGCCAAGTCGATACCCACGCCCCGGGTAGTAGTGCGGTAGCCAACTTCGGTATTCAGGATCACTTCGTTTTTATCGATACCGTTGGGTGCCCGCAAAAACTTGCCGTTGGCCTGCCGCTCGAGTGAGGTAAAGGCCGAGTAGTCGGGCATGCGGAAGGCCCGGTTCACGTTGCCGTAAATGGCGGTATTGGTCGAAAGCAAATAGTTGGCACCCACCGAGGCCGACCAGTCTTTGAATTTCTCTACCCGCGCCAGCTCTGTATCGAAAGGCACTTTGGTTTCTTTCATATCCAAGGTCAGAAAATCGTAGCGGGCACCGAGGTTAACGCTCAGCCGGTCGTTGATTTTCATTTCATCGCCCACAAAAAACGCCGTAACGTTTTCGTCGTAATTTCCCCGGCGGGTAATGCCGCCCGTGGTGCCCACCGGTGCCGCAGCCGAAAAAGCGTTGCTGGGCTTG
>JAYVAP010000076.1:0-2351 GCA_043750915.1 Spirosoma sp.
GGTATCCACTTTTAAGGGTTCAAACAATGAATATAGAATCTATTCACTAAATGCACATCGACAATCCGGCACGATTAAACAATATTTTTACACAGGCTCGTCTGCCTGGACAGTAGATAACGCTGACTCATTGTTCTATTAAAAAGACCAGCTTATTACTCAAAAGCATTGGGACTACAAATTCATAGCGGATGGTCAAGCGTTTGCATTCAAATACTCGTTATGGTATACTAATCGAATGATCGAGTATGATGCCAAACAACGGGTGGTGGCCGAGGTGGACTCTGTCTATATAACCCATGATTTACCAGCAGGAAGTAATGTTATTCATCAGGCCAAAGCCAAGTACGTTTTTACTAACAGAGCTAATTATCAATATAACGAGCGTAATGAGTTGATTCGAAAGCAAAATATTGCTGGATCGGATGGAAATCCTGCCTTAGTCTATAGCAATGGGATGTCTGTCTATAAGCAGTTTGGTTCTAAATGGACTACGTACGGTAGATCATGGCCTGGACGCTTTATTACCGGTAATACTACCTACTATTACGAGTATGATGTGAAGAGCAGGCTAATCAGAAAACAAGCTATATTTACTGATAAGTTTGGTCAAACTTATACAACTAAATTTCAGTATAGGTATCATCAATAAAAGTTAATAGCTACACACCGCCGCTATTTCTTTATTCTGATGTATTGCCTAATCGAGAAGTATTTTTCGCAGGGCGACTTCCGCAAGAAATCAGCGGCTTCGGCCCCCAAGCCGATAAGCCGGTAAGCCGGTACTTTCAAAGAACTTACATTACTGAAAGCAGCTCCCGGTGGGTAACAATGAGTAAAGATGTCTCATGGTTGTGAATTTTTGACAGGTCTGTCGGATACAATCCGCCCGGTTAAGCTGAGCAACTCAACTGTCCGAAAAAACTTAGCCCGCTCATATTGCTTTCCAAAGAAAAACAGTCGCAAATATAGATAAGTGGGTATGTTGGCTTACTTTTATTCTTTATAAGAGGGATAAGACCAATAGATACCCATGAAACTTACATTGTTGCAGGTTGGTATGGTAAGTGTGCTGGCCGTGGGCGTGGTTGGTTACGCCAGTCTGCACAATAGTGACTCCGTCGATTTCAGCACCCAGATCAAGCCACTCCTCAACAAACACTGCATTGCCTGCCACGGGGGCGTGAAAAAGCAGGGCGGCTTCAGCATCCTGTTTGAGAACGAAGCCCTGGGCAAAACAAAATCGGGCCACCCCGCCATCATCCCCGGCGATGCCAAACACTCCGAATTTATCCAGCGCCTGACCGACCCCGACCCCGAGGAGCGGATGCCTTACAAAGAAGCACCCCTGGCGGCCGACGACATTGAGCTGCTCACCCGCTGGGTCGATCAGGGTGCCCACTGGGGCGAACACTGGGCCTACCAGCCACCCGCTCCGGCCGCCATTCCCGGCAAATCGTTGCTGGCAGGTTTTTCGGGCTGGTTTGGGAATAAATGGGCGCAAAATGATATCGACTATTTTGTGCAAAACCGCTTGGACCGCGAAAGTCTCAAACCCGCCCCAGCCGCCGATGCAGCCACCCGGCTCCGACGCGTAGCCCTCGATCTGACGGGCCTGCCCCCCACCAAAAGCCAGTATGACCGTTTTGCCGCCGACCCCTCTGACCGCCAATACGAAAAATTAGTTGATGAACTGCTGGCTTCGCCGGCCTATGGCGAACGCTGGGCGGCCCTGTGGCTCGACCTCTCGCGCTATGCCGACTCTAAAGGCTACGAAAAAGATAGCCGGATGCCCCAGCAATGGCGTTTCCGGGATTATCTGATCCGGGCTTTCAACACCGACAAACCCTATGACCTCTTTACGAAAGAAGTGCTGGCCGGCGACCTGATGAAAGGCCCGGCGGGTGCTCCGCCTACCAACGAGCAGTTTTACGCCACAATTTTTCACCGCAACACGCTCGTCAACGACGAAGGCGGTACCGACGATGAAGAGTTTAGAACATCGGCCGTGCTGGACCGCGTAAACACCACGATGGAAGTTTGGCAGGGTACTACCTTCGGCTGTATTCAGTGCCACAGTCACCCGTACGACCCGTTTCGGCACGAAGATTACTACAAATTGGCGGCCTTTTTCAATAACACGGCCGATCATGATCTGCCCGCCGACGAGCCGGTGCTCCGAAACTGGCACAAAACCGAAGCCGCCCACGTGGCCGCCCTCAGCCAATGGACCACCCGCCACGGAACCCCCGCCGATGCCCGTAATATGGCCCGGACGCTCCGGTTTATGGAGCCAAAATATTATTACCGCGATTTTATGCAACGAATTGCGTGCCCTGCAACGCGACCCG
>JAYVAP010000077.1:0-4242 GCA_043750915.1 Spirosoma sp.
GCCGGCATTGCGCTGATGCATACCGATGGCGCAGCCGGGTCTGAGCTGACCGTTTATAAGAAAAAAGGGAAAGTATCGGCCTTAGAGAGCGAACTGGCAGGCCGACCGCTGCACGCAACCATCGGTATGGGGCACACGCGCTGGGCCACCCACGGCGAACCCAACGACGTGAATGCCCACCCGCACTACTCGTTCCACCGGAAATTAGCCATCGTTCATAACGGCATTATTGAGAACTACGCGGCCATAAAACAGGCATTGCTCAAAAAAGGCCATACTTTCCAGAGCGAGACCGACACCGAGGTGCTGGGCCAGTTTATCGAGGACATCTGGGAAAACAACCCCGGTTCGTCGCTCGAAGAGGCCGTTCGGCTGGCACTCTGCGAAGTGGTTGGGGCTTATGCGATTGTGGTGATGAACCAGGCCGACCCTACCCAGCTCATTGCGGCCCGCAAAGGTTCACCCTTAGTGATTGGGGTGGGCGAGAATGAGTTCTTTTTCGCGTCCGATGCTACGCCCATTGTGGAGTATACCAAAGACGTGATTTACCTGAACGACTACGAAGTGGCGGTGATCAAAAACGGGCAACTCTCCATTATGACGCTCGATAACACCATCACCACGCCCTACGTGCAAACGATTGAACTGGAACTGGCCGCCATTGAAAAAGGCGGTTACGACCATTTTATGCTCAAGGAAATTTTTGAGCAGCCCCGCTCCATCGCCGATTCCATGCGCGGGCGCGTCAATGCCGACGATGCGCTGGTGCAGCTGGGCGGTATGCGCGACTACATGGATAAACTGGCCAGGTCGGAACGGATCGTGATTGTGGGTTGCGGCACATCGTGGCACGCCGGTTTGGTGGCCGAGTATATTTTTGAAGAATTGGCCCGGATTCCCGTTGAGGTCGAATATGCGTCGGAATTTCGCTATCGAAACCCCATCATTAAAGAAGGCGATATCGTGATTGCCATCTCGCAGTCGGGCGAAACGGCCGACACACTGGCGGCTATTGAGCTGGCGAAGTCTAAAGGAGCCACCATCTTCGGCGTTTGCAACGTGGTGGGTTCGTCCATTGCCCGCGCCACCCACGCCGGCGCCTACACCCACGCCGGGCCGGAAATTGGCGTGGCCAGTACCAAGGCGTTTACGGCCCAGGTAACGGTGCTGACCCTGATGGCCCTGGCCACGGCGCAGCGCAAAGGCACCATTTCCGATTCGCTGTTCCGGCAGCTGCTGGCCGAGCTGGAAAGCATCCCGGCCAAGGTGGAGCGGGTGCTGCAAACGGCCGACAAGATCCGCGAAATTGCCTATATCTTCACCTACGCCCGCAACTTCATTTATTTAGGCCGGGGGCTGAACTTTCCGGTGGCACTGGAGGGTGCCCTGAAACTGAAAGAGATCAGCTACATCCATGCCGAAGGGTACCCGGCCGCCGAAATGAAACACGGACCCATTGCGCTCATCGACGAAGATATGCCCGTGGTGGTGATTGCCACGAAAGATTCGTCGTATGAGAAAGTCGTTTCCAACATTCAGGAGGTAAAAGCCCGCAAAGGCCGTGTCATTGCCATTATCACCGAGGGCGATACGCATTTGCCCGCTATGGTCGATTTTACCATCGAGATTCCCAAAGTACACGAGATGCTGATGCCGTTGATTTCGGTGGTGCCGCTACAGCTGCTGGCCTACGACATTGCCGTGATGCGGGGCCGCAACGTGGATCAGCCCCGGAATCTGGCCAAGTCGGTCACGGTGGAGTAAGGCAGTAACTGGCACCTTAAGTATTGTTGCCTATGCCTCCCTGTTAATGGCTTAAAATGTAACTTTGCCCGATCAAACAAGCGGTTGTATGGAAGCGACAGTATTGGCAGAAAAAGAGGTTGTTGTTTCGCCCGACAGGCGTATTCCAATGAGCAAAGCGCAGTTTTTAGCCTGGCACACGAACGACGACTTTTTGTATGAATACGAGGACGGCTTCGCTGTGCCGACGACAGGCACGAAAAAGAACGAACGGTATATTATCCGTAATATTCAGGAAGCGTTCCGAAAAACAACCGCTTATGCGGAACGGGGCTATCTGTACGAAGAAAACGACGTTTGGGTAACGGCCTGGCAGAAACGCATTCCGGACATGGCGTTTTTTACCGATGCCCAAATTAACGATTCTCTACAGGACGAGGTAGAGCCAATACCGGCATTCGTAGTTGAACTGATTTCGCCAGGTGATAAGGCTGACCATATCGAAACTAAAATCATTGATTATTTCACCGCAGGCGTACAGGTTGTATGGCACGTGCATCCGGCACTGCGCATGGTACGGATATTCACGTCGGTTCGCTCGGCAACCACGCATTTTGAAACCGATACGCTTAGCGCGGCTCCGGTAGTACCAGACCTGGATATGACGGTGAATGGTTTATTTACGCTGTAGGAAAATCAATCTCTCCGGCAACCACCCAATGAATGATACATTAGTCATGAGCCAGCGTCAGGCCAGATAGCTACCAATGCTCACCACGTCGGCAAATACGCCCGAGGCTGTTACTTCGGCACCCGCGCCGGGGCCTTTGATCACCAGCGGGCGGTCTTTATAACGTTCCGTGGTGAACGACACGATATTGTCCGAACCAGAAAGCATATAAAACGGGTGCTCAGGTCCCACCGACCGCAGCTCGACCGTGGCTTTGCTGTGCTCAAAGGTAGCCACAAACCGGAGCTTTTCGCCCCGCGCGTCGGCTTCGGTGAGCAGGTTTTCAAAGTAGGCGTGGCTGCGTTCCAGCTCCTCGAAGAAAGCCGGTATGGTGGGGGCCAGCAAGCACGATTCGGGCAGCAGGTTGGTGATTCTGACATCGTCCGGCTCAAGCGGGAAACCAGCTTCGCGGGCCAGAATCAGGATTTTTCGGGCCACATCCTGGCCACTCAGGTCGTCGCGGGGGTCGGGTTCGGTGTAGCCCTTTTCTTTGGCTTCCCGAACAACATCGGCAAAAGAGGTCGGTTCGCCGTTGCGACCCAGCCGAAAGGTATTGAAAATATACGACAGCGTGCCCGACAAAATCGCTTCTATTTTCAGAAACTGGTCGCCCGCCGTCATCAGGCCCTGCACGGTGTTAATAATGGGCAGGCCCGCCCCCACGTTAGTTTCGTAGAGGAACTTGACCCCCCGGTTCAGGGCCGTGCGCTGTAGCCGGCGGTATTCGCTGTAAGGTCCCGAATTAGCTACTTTGTTGGGCGTTACCACCGAGATGTTGGCATCTAACAGCGATTCGTAGAACTGCACAATGTCCTTGTCCGACGTGCAGTCGATAAACACTGAGTTGGGCAGGTTATATTCTTTTATCTTGTCTACAAATGCCGGCAGCGAGGTGGTAACGCCTTCCGTCAGCAGCCGCTCCTGCCAGTCGGTGAGGGCAATGCCCCGGGGAGCCAGCAGCATTTTGCGGGTGTTGCTCATGCCCACCACGCAAACGTTGAGCAGTTTCTCAACGCGCAGAAATTCGCTCTGTGCCAGAATCTGCTTCAGCAGTGTTTTGCCAATCAGCCCTGTGCCCACCAAATACAGGTTCAGCACCCGCGCTTCTGACTGAAAAAATATGTTGTGCAGGGCGTTTAGGGCTTTGGAGAGGTTATTTTTGTTGATAACCACCGAGATGTTGATCTCCGACGATCCCTGGGCCACGGCCACGATGTTGACCCCGTTTTTGCCCAGCACCGAAAATAGCTTACCCGCAATCCCCGACGATTTTCTCATGCCTTCGCCCACCGTGGCAATCACCGAGAGGTCGCGCTCAATGCCGATGTTGTCGATGTGTCCGTGGGCGATTTCGGTGGCAAATTCGGCATCCAGAATGGCTTTTACGTGCCCGGCCCCGCGCGGGTCGATGGCGAAGCAGATCGAGTGTTCCGACGAGGCCTGCGAGATCAGGATAACGCTGATTTTATGGGCCGCCAGCACCCCGAACAACTTGGCCGATACGCCGGCCACGCCGATCATACCCGACCCCTGCACGTTCACCAATGCAATGTCGTCGATGCTCGAAATACCCGTTATCGTATACTGCCGCCGTTCGGCCGTTCGGCTCACCACCGTGCCCTCGTGGGTGGGGTTAAACGTGTTGAGCACCCGGATGGGAATGTTGCGGGCAAAGGCCGGCTGCAAACTTGGCGGGTAAATAACTTTGGCTCCGAAATGGCTGAGTTCCATGGCTTCGGCGTAGGTAATGGTGGGTATGTTGAAGGCGT
>JAYVAP010000078.1:0-4669 GCA_043750915.1 Spirosoma sp.
GTACTCTTGTCAGATTTGCCATCGAGTGCGGCAAACAGCGACTTGAACATCCGGGTGGCTGCGCCCGATGCCGGCACAAATTTGACCAGCTCCCGGTCATGGGCGGCCTCATCGAACCGGCGGATATAACTGACTATTTTTTCGTCGGCAATGCGCACAATCCCATCGCCGATGGTAGCGGCTTTGATAACGTTAAGATAGGGAAAGCCCTCGACAAAATGCTGAATTTGCTGATCGATCTGGCTGAGGGCAATGCCCTGTGTCACAATCTGATGCTGGTCCTGCTCGGTAAACTGCATGGTATGAACGGGAAATAAATCGTTGGGAACGGGCAGCAAATTGCGGAATTCATTGGCATCACGCAAATGAAATTATCGAAGACATATTATTGCCCGGCCCCCGGCCCGCAGAAAACCGCCAAAGGGTCCGCATCCAGCTGGGCCGGGAACCGCTCGCGAAAGGCCTGCAACTCGGCCAGCGAGAGGGTTTGCTGATGCACAACCTGCCCGGGTGGCTGCCAAAACAAGGCCTCGCCCTGATAATTAATGATGGCCGAATTGCCGGCGTAGGTCTGCTCATTGCCATCCTGCCCCACCCGGTTCACGCTCACCACATAGCTTAGGTTTTCGATGGCGCGGGCCTGTAGCAAAACGTTCCAGGCCGTTTGCCGGGGGACGGGCCAATTGGCCACGTAGAGCAGCAGGTCGTAAGCGAAGGCAGGAACGGCCCCGGTCAGTGCGGGCAGCGGGCCAAAAGCGGTGTTGCGGCTCCAGACCGGAAAACGCAGGTCGTAGCAAATAAGCGGGCAGATGCGCCAACCCTTCCATTCCTTCACAATCCGGCGGGTTCCGGCGGTGTAAATTGCATCTTCGCCAGCCATGCGGAACAGGTGCCGTTTATCGTAGCTGTCATATTCGCCGTTGGGCTGCATCCAGATGAGCCGGTTATAAAAGGCCCTGTTTTCGCGCACAATGTAGCTGCCCGTGACCACGGCACCCGTTTGGGCGGCCATCTGTTTGAGCCACCGGAAGGTGGTCAGGTTCATGGGTTCGGCCAGGGCGCGGGCGTTCATGGTGAAGCCCGTCGTGAACATTTCGGGCAGCACAATCAGGTCGGTTGGCGCGGGCAGGGCAAAAATATGCTCCTCCAGCATGGCCCGGTTGGCCACCGGGTCCTGCCAGTACAGGTCAGGCTGGAGCAGGGTTACGTTCATACGCTGACTTTTTATGACAACTCCGGAATCAGCTTATTGACGTATCAGAAAAACGGAGCGTTCGTCTTTATTTCGGAAATTTCATCCGGTATTCGGCGTCGGTTTTACCTTTGGTGATGTCGGCAAGTTTCTTTTTGATGAGTTGCCGACGGAGGGTGGGCAAATAATCGGTGAAAAGTTTGCCGTCGAGGTGGTCATATTCGTGCTGAATAATGCGGGCGGCCATTCCCTGGTATTCTTCCTGGTGTGCTACCCAGTCGGTATCGTAGTAGCGAATGACAATGATGTCGGGCCGGACAACCTCGCCCCGGATACCCGGAATGCTCAGGCAGCCTTCTTCAAAGCCCCAGTCATCGCCCGCTTCTTCAATGATTTCAGGATTGATAAATACTTTTTTGAAACCTACCAGGTCGGGGTCAATGTCTTCTTCGGGTTCATCTTCGTTGAGCGGCTCCCCATCCACCACAAACAGCCGGATACTCTGTCCGATTTGTGGAGCCGCCAACCCCACGCCCGATGCGGCATACATCGTTTCATACATACTGTTGCTCAACGCTTTCACGTCGATGCTGCCGGGTTCAATGTCTTTGGCCCGTTTCCGCAGAATAGGGTCGCCGTAGGCGATAATGGGGAGAATCATAACGCAGTGGGTGGCTTGTAGTTTTTTCTGCTGACAATCAACTGATCTTCAGATAACTATAAACCAAAATTTATAACTTATTGCTTACTTTCCATGTACGACTGCAAAATGATAACCGCGCTGATTTTGTCGATGTTTCCTTTTACGCGCCGGTCTTTTTTGGTACTTCCGTTGGCAATCATGGCTTGCAGAGCCATCACCGACGTAAAGCGTTCGTCATGCCAATAAACCGGAATGTCGGGCAAAGCGTTCTGCAAATGCGTCACGAACTTACGAACGCGGGGTGTGTTGTCGGTGTCGTTGCCATCTAATCCTTTGGGCAGGCCAACCACAAACGCGTCGACCGGTTCGCGCAGGACATAAGCGCGCAAAAACTTGAGCATCTCGTGCGAGGGCACCGTTTCCAGGGCCGTCGCAATCAGCTGCAGCGGATCGGTAACGGCAATGCCCGTTCGTTTGGCACCATAATCAATGGCTACTAATCTACCCATAAGCACACAAAGATACGGAACCCTTGTCAGTGAACAGCTTTTCGGCAAACAGTCCGCCCGGGAGTGCCATCAAAGGGACCGCCGGTTGTCAGCCTTTTGGGCTTTCTGCGACTCACCGCTGCTGAATGTCAACATAAACACCCGCCGGGCAGTTGTTCATTGGCATACAACACACAAAGACATGGAAAAAACGGCATCGGTCAACCGCACAGCGGCAACCCGCGACCTGGGTTTAGGCGTTATTGGCATGGGCGGCTTCGGGCTGTTTGCGGTTCAGCAGTTCGTGCAGTCGCCGGGCGTTCGCTTAGTGGCCATTGCGGGATCAAAGCGCGAAGAAGCCATCCGAACGGCGCAGCGGTTTGGGGCTGAGCAGCTGGGTAGCTTAGCCGAACTGGTGAATCACCCCGACGTGGACATTGTTTATATTGCCACTCCGCCATTTTTGCACTACGAGCAGGCTATGCTGGCCCTCAACGCGGGCAAACACGTTATCTGCGAGAAACCATTAGCGATGAATCCCGCCGAGGGGGCCCAAATGCTGGCGCTGGCGCAGGAAAAAGGCCTGCTGATGGTCACTAACCTCATGCAGCGCTACAACCCGATGTTTGCCCGCATCAAACAGCTCATCGACGAAAACCTGCTGGGCGATTTTCTGCACGGTTTTTTCGAGAACTACGCCGGGGACGAAGGTCTGTTGCCCGATCATTGGTTTTGGGATCGGACCAAAAGCGGAGGCATCTTCATCGAACATGCCGTTCACTTCTTCGATATGTTTGCGGGTTGGTTCGGCACCGGTACGGTGAAAGCCGCCCAGCTTGTTAAACGCCCCCGCCGGTCGGAAAGCCGCACCTCCGCCGGTGCGGTGGATTCGCCCGATAGTGCCGACATTGAAGATCAGGTGCAGGCAACGGTCGAGTATGGCAGCGACGAAACGGGCGAATCCACGGGGGGGCGAAAATTGGTTAACTTCTACCACGGTTTCACCCAGACCGGACGCATGGACCGGCAGGAGATGCGGTTGGTTTTTGAACGGGGCGACATCACGCTCTACGAATGGGTGCCCACGCGCATGGTGCTCCGCTGCGTGGCCGACGAAGAAACGAGCCGCGCACTGATGCAACTCTTTCCGGGGGCGCAACTGAACGTAACCGCCAACATTGCTGGCAAAGACCAGCCCCTGCGCGGCCGACACAAAGAATTTAACGCCTATCAGCAAATCGAAATCAGGTTTGGCTTTGAACA
This sequence comes from Spirosoma sp., assembly GCA_043750915.1. GTDB lineage: Bacteria > Bacteroidota > Bacteroidia > Cytophagales > Spirosomataceae > Spirosoma. The sequence goes on from JAYVAP010000078.1 coordinate 3,587, forward strand.
GGAAAAGCAGCATTTGTACAGCGAACTGCTGCGGTTGATGTTTAACGACCAGCTCAGGGCAATCAAATACCCGGGCACGTCCCGCATCATTACGGAAGAAAACGGTCTGCAATCGCTCGAAACAGCCGCCCAGGCCGACCGGCTGGCGCGGATGTAGGCGAATGAGGTCGTTTACCACCCGGCTTTTTTTCTGATATTTGCGCCGTCTTACCAACCGCGCAGCGCATGACCACGGAGTCGCTTTTACTCAACAACCCTGACGGGCTACTAACTGATGTATCGCCCATCAGCGGACCCATTCAGTCGGCCATCACGTACGAAAAAATTCCGACCCATATCTACGCCGATGCGAAAGATGCCTCGCGGGCGGTGGCGCACGAAATTGCCGGTCTGATTCAAAAAAAACAGCGCGAAGGCAAATCCTGCGTGCTGGGTCTGGCCACCGGCTCGTCGCCCAAAACGGTCTACGCCGAACTGATTCGGATGCACCGCGAAGAAGGGCTGAGTTTTCGGAATGTCGTGTCGTTTAACTTAGACGAATATTACCCCATGGAGCCGGACTCGCTCCAGAGTTATGTCCGGTTTATGAAGGAGCAGCTATTCGACTACGTTGATATACCGGCGGGTAACTATCACCTGCCCGATGGCACCGTTCGGGTTGATCAGGTAGGAGAGTTTGCCCGGCAATACGAAGCAAAAATTGAAGCCGCTGGCGGTCTCGATTTTCAGTTGCTGGGCATTGGTGGCAACGGCCACATCGGTTTCAACGAACCGGGTTCGCTCATCAACTCACATACCCGCCTGATGATGCTCGACAACTCAACCCGGGCCGCTGCGTCGGTCGATTTTGGCGGCCTGCCCAAAACGCCCCGCAAAGCCATCACCATGGGCGTTTCGAGCATTTTGGGTGCCCGACGCGTGGTGTTGCTCGCCTGGGGCGAACGCAAAGCACCCGTTCTTCGCGGGGCGGTTGAAGGGTTGGTGACGGAGCTGAACCCGGCTTCGTATCTGCAAACCCACCCCAACGCGCTGTTTGTGATCGACGAAGCCGCTGCCTCGGAGCTGACCCGCATGAAAACCCCC
>JAYVAP010000079.1:0-2847 GCA_043750915.1 Spirosoma sp.
TCCTAATCAGTATACACATGGTGGTAATCGAGTGTAAAACTGCCCCTATAAGTAATCAAATAGTCTCGGCAAGTTTACTTGAAATGACTTGGTTTGTTAAATTGTAACTGTTTAGGTAGGCAGTTTTGTATTATTGCTCTGATTATCAGTATGTTGTACTTTTAGGTGCTCTTGGAGGTTCAATACACAATAAAAGTAAATCCTTGATAATCAAATACTTGTTGTTTTGTGGTTGTTAAGAAGTTAATTGGTTTTAACATTCCATATTTTGTAAGTCGTTGATTGTCAACAGGTTTTGAATACCTAAACAGTTACACGCTTTATAAGAGCGTAACCATTATGACTAAGCATCAGCGACGCAACTTCGGAACTATCTGGACTCAGCTTTCTACAAATCGATTGGATATAAGTGGTAGTGTTACTACTGGATATCTCACATCATCCTTAACAAATGTAGATAATTTCTCATTTAGTGTTAACAATACAGATCAAATCTCAAGGTCCTTTCCTGAACTTTGTGTAACAGTTCCAGGAACTGGTGATATATGTGAGCAGTTTTACAGTGGAGTAAGATCAGCACATGGTGGTAGAAGTCTCGCCAATGATGAAATAGGCAGTTGTGATATTACGTTGCCTTTCTGAATATTTACCAGTAAGGTTGTATCAGATGCAACCTTACTGGTAATATAATTGATTTATGAGAAATCTGCTAATGCCTTTCATACTCCTGCTTGCCTTTTGCAAACCCGTATGTGCGCAGAAGCGTGTCGTTACGGGTTATGTCAAAGACAGGGCTACGGGCGAATTTCTGATCGACGCAGCAATCCGGGCCAATCGATCCGGCATCGGTACCATAACCAACAAGTCAGGCTATTTTAGCCTTGAAACCACCACCGCAACAACACTGACAATATCCTACATAGGATATGAAAAGCAGCAGATTTTGGTCGATACGCTGGGGAATACCCAACTAACGATTGCGCTGACACCCGTAGAAAACATAATCGGGGAAGTCGCCGTAGTAGCGAAATTATCTGAGCTCAACCCGCAACCGGGTGTTCTCAATATTCCGGTCGCCCAACTTAAACAGGTGCCCATGCCACTCGGCGAAACCGATGTGGTAAAAGCCTTAGCCCTCACGCCGGGCGTGAGCGTGGGTAACGAAGCCACCGCCGGGCTGCTGGTGCGGGGTGGCTCGCCCGACCAAAACCTGATCCGGCTCGACGATGCCACCCTCTACAACCAAACGCATCTGTTTGGGTTTGCCTCTTCTTTCAATTCCGATGCTGTCAAGCACGTTACGCTTTACAAAGGGGCTTTTCCCGCCCGTTTTGGCGGTCGGCTATCGTCGGTGCTCGACGTGACAACGCGCGATGGGAATCAGTATAAAACCACGCGCGAAATAAACGTGGGACTGCTCAGCTCGCGCTTCCTGATCGAAGGGCCCCTGAACCGCCGGTGGCGCCGACCAACGACCTATATGCTGTCGGCCCGTAGTTCCTACATCACCCTGTTTCTGTTACCAACCATCATCAGCTACAATCAGGGCAAATCGGAGGGCTATATTAATTATTGGCTTTATGACCTGAATGCTAAAGTGACCACGGCAATCGACAGCGTCAGAAAACTGTCGTTCAGTATTTTTCGGGGGCAGGACAACTACTACGGCTGGGATGGTAACCGCCAGGAACGCTCCAAGTTTGGTTTGGATTGGGGCAACACAACCGGAACTCTGCGCTACGAGCAGATTATTCGCAAAAAAATGTTCTGGACATCACTAATATCCTATTCCCAATATCGTTACCAGACGGGTTACAAGAACTACTTAGTCGAGAACGGGACACAGCAGCTCATGAACCAAAATGGTATCAGCTCGTCGGTGCGGGACTGGACCCTGCGCAGCGGTCTGGAGTGGTTTGTGTCGCCCCGGTATGAACTGCGTGCTGGTGCCGAAGCCATTTTGCACCGCTATCAGCCTTCGGCCGTTCGCACAAACGATGCCCTGATCAACCCGGCCATAAATGCCGTCGAACAGGCCATATACGTCGAAAACGAGTGGAAACCCACGGGGGCACTGTCCCTGAATGCGGGCCTGCGCACGGTAGTTTTTGTGGTGTCGGGAAAGGTGTATCCATCCGTAGAGCCGCGCTTGTCGGGTACTTATCAGCTGCCGGGCAAAATGAGCCTGAGTGCGTCGTATAGTCAGATGCGGCAGTTCGTACACCTGCTGGGCAGCAACGTAATCGGATTTCCGAACGACGTGTGGGTACCCGCCACGGCCGATATACCCCCGCAGGTGGCCCGGCAGGTGTCGGTGGGGTTGAGCCGCAGCTTTGCCGGGGGGCAGCTCCGGTTCAGTGTGGAGGCATATCTCAAACAGATGCGCAACCTGATCGATGTACCCACCGGCACCGATTTGCTGGCCGAATTCAACCAATCCTGGCAGGATAACATCGGGAAAGAAGGCATTGGCCGGGTGCGGGGGCTGGAGGTTTTTTTGCATAAGCCAACGGGCCGGTTCAATGGCTGGCTGTCATACACCCTCTCGAAAAGCAAACGACGTTTTGCTACCATCGATGGGGGCGCGTGGTTTCGTGCCAACTTCGACCGGCGGCACGTGATGGCGGCTACGCTCAACTATGGTTTGAGTCGGCGAGTCAACTTTTCGGCGGTCTGGCAGTATCAATCTGGGCAACCCGCTACGGTGCCGTCGGCTTTTTTTTATGCCCCCGGCACGGGTGGTCCAAACTACGTATATGGTGCCCGGAATTCGTTTGAGATGCCCCCTTTTCCCCGGCTTGATCTGAGTTTTAGTTTCAAAAAATTAAAAGCCGGTAACCGCCATCG
>JAYVAP010000080.1:0-6780 GCA_043750915.1 Spirosoma sp.
GTTTCGGGTAGCAGCCCTTATCGACCGGGTAGGCACAACCTGGGATGTTTGGCAGGGCACAACCTTCGCCTGCGTGCAATGCCACAGCCATCCGTATGACCCGTTTCGGCACGATGAATTTTATAAATACGCGGCATTTTTCAATAACAGCCGCGACGAAGATGTGACAAGCGACACGCCCACACTTCGATTCTATAAACCCGCCGACTCGCTCAAACTGGCCGCGCTCATGCAGTTTATTACATCGGCCACCCCCAACAAACGAGACGCGCATAGTCAGGCCGTTTATTTTACGAAGCTGGCCCGCACGACCGAACCAAAAATCAATTCGCACGATTTCGACCAGCTGGTCAATGCATCGCTGCTCGATGCCAAATACTTTGGCTTTCAGGATAAAGGGTCGGCCCGTATTAAAAACGTTACCCTCACCAACCGCCCCCGGCTATTGATTGCCTGGGGGACCAATGCCCCCGCTGCGGTGGTTACCATCCGGCAGGATCGGATCGATGGTCCAGTTCTGGCGACGGTACCCGTTCCCAGAACCGGCAGTGCCGGCAAAGACACGACACAGATGATTGCATTGCCCCCGTTGTTGGGTAGACATAGCCTGTATCTGTCACTGAACAGCCCCAAAATGCCCAAAGAATGGGTAATGATTAAGTGGGTGTCGTTTCAGCCGATGCTGCCCGGCCAACCCGCCGATAAGCCCGGCCCTCAGGATAAATTGCTGTTAGCGCTGCTGAATGCCAACGCCGATCAGGTTCCCATTATGCTCGATGGAGCAGGCGATCTGACGCGCCAAACCCACGTGTTCGATCGGGGAAACTGGCTCGTGAAGGGTAGCCGCGTAACGCCCGACGTGCCCAAAAGCTTTCCGGCTATGGACCCCAAACTGCCTAAAAACCGGCTCGGCCTGGCCCGCTGGATGGTTGACCGGGAAAACCCGCTGACGGCGCGGGTGGCGGTCAACCGGGTTTGGGAACAACTGTTTGGAACGGGCATTGTGGAAACAGTTGAGGATATGGGTACGCAGGGCATTCAGCCAACGCACCGCGAACTGCTGGATTACCTGGCCGTTGAATTTATGGAAACCGACCGCTGGCGCATGAAAAAACTGCTTCGGCACCTGGTCACGTCGGCCGTATATCGGCAGCAGTCCACGGTGTCGGCGGCTATGCTGGCCAAAGACCCGTTCAATAAACTGCTGGCGCGCGGCCCCCGCATCCGGCTGTCGGCCGAGCAGGTACGCGATCAGGCACTGGTCGTTAGCGGGTTGCTGAGCCGCAAAATGCTCGGTCCCAGCGTAATGCCTGCCCAGCCCGACGGCATCTGGCAATCGCCCTACGACGGGGAGGTGTGGCAGCAAAGCACGGGCGATGACCGGTACCGGCGGGCGTTGTATACCTACTGGAAACGCACAGCTCCTTACCCCTCAATGGTAACCTTCGATAGTCCCAGCCGGGAGTTTTGCCAGTCGCGCCGAATCAGAACCAATACACCCTTACAGGCCCTGGTAACGCTCAATGACCCCGTTTATATCGAAGCAGCCCGGACCCTGGCCCTGTATATGCAACAACACGGCCACTCGCCCGAAAGCCAGATTCAGGCCGGTTTCCGGCGGGTGATGCTCCGCGAACTATCGCCCAAAAAGCTGGCCGTGCTGGCCCGGCTCTATCGCATAACCGAAAAACAGTATCGCCAGAAACCCAGCGAAGCCCGGCAACTGATGGCGCAGGCAACGGCAACACCCCAGCAGGCGGCCCTAACCGTAACGGCTAATACGATGCTGAATCTGGACGAAGTGGTAACAAAAGAATGATTGGAATTTACCTCTTCCTAACGGCGAACCGCCCCTGAAAGGATACTTGGGACAGTGTATATGAGCTGTTTAGTGAGGGCAACTAAAAAAGACAACCCGCTGGTAATCAGTAAATTTATAAATACGTCATTGTTGGCTAATTCAGCCGGATTGCTTAATTAAGGGCTAGCCAGTAACTGATCGGCCAGCTGGCAAATCGCAGCCATACGGTCTGAAAAGGAGCCGCTCACGAGGGTATAGGGCTGCTGTCGGTATTCCAGTTCCTGCCGGAAGCGGGCCAGCATCTCGGCACGCCGGTGGCCGAGGTCGCGCAGGCCATCGGCTACCCACGGCACGTCGATGTTGAGCAGCACGTAGGCATCGTAGTGAATTTGCCGCTCCAGTTCGTAAAGCACCGCAGGCACCTCGTGCAGGTAGACGTCGGCGTAAATCTGGGTCGTAATCAGGTCGGTATCGCAGAACAAAATCCGGTTTGCCTGCTGCTCGGCAATCTGGACGGCAGCGGTCTGGGCGTGACCAATATGGATGATGTCGGCGCGGGTGAAGTTGTTGGTTATGAGAAGATCGCGCGCTACTTCGGGCACAAAAATAGTTTGGTAGTGAGCCGCCAGCTGCTGCGTCAGGGTCGTTTTGCCCACGCTTTCGGGGCCAAAAAGGCAAACCTTTTTGATCTGTTTCGGCGAAGGGGTCATGCGGTGGCGGGTTGATAGGCCCGGTACCGGCGCGTCCAGTTCCAGGCACCAAAGGCGGCAATAAAGCAAAAAATAAAATACTCGGCGGCCACTAATTTCACGTCTTTCACAAAATACATGTAGGTCAGAAAAACGTCTACGCCTAACCAGACGTACCAGCATTCAATGCGCTTTTCAATCATCAGGAACGTGGCGGCAATGCTCATAACGGTGGTAAACGAATCTAAGTACGGGAAGGCACCGGGCTGGCTGAACACGACGGGAAACCACGTGTGAAGGTTGCTGGCTAAGCTACCCAGCAGGCCCGTTGCAATTAGGCCCGCCCCCGTCCAGAGGGCCAGCTGGCGGGGCGGGGTTCGGGAAATGCGCAGTTCAGCCGGGGCACCCGCCAGATGCGTGATGGCTTCGGCAGGTTTGGGGTGGGTCCATCGCCACCAGCCCTGCAGGTTGGTAACCAAGAAAAACACCTGTAGAAACATGTCGGGATAGAGCTGAATCTGATAAAAAAGAAAGAAAAATAGCACCACGCTGGCCGCGCCAATTGGCCAGCTCCAGACGTTGCCCCCCGCCGAGAGCCAGACCGCCACCGCCCCGCTGACAACACCGAAGAACTCCAGATAACTCATTGGATATCCCCACAGCGTGAAAAAAATAACGTCGATGTCGAAAAAGGTGGCCATAGATGCGGTAAGCGGGCGGGTTGTTTTGCTTTAACCAACAATATTAGGGCCTAATTCGGTCATGGGGCAGAAAACGACCTGTTTTGCCTATTTGCGTACTGATGATTGAAACCCCGCGCCTGACACTGCTGCCCTTAACGCCCGACCAGCTTCGGCTGCACCTGGCCGATAACAACCGGCTGGAAGCCTCGCTGGGCCTGCAAAAAGGCGGTCGTCAGGTGGTAGAGCCGTTGCGGAGCATCCTGGTCTTTTTCACCATACCCCGCCTGAACGACCCCGCCCGTGACCCGCTCTACAATACCATCTGGATTGCCATCGACAACCAGCAGCAGCATATTGTGGCCGATGCCAAGTTCAAAGGCGAACCCGACGAAACGGGCACCGTTGAAATTGGTTACGGCACTTACCCGGCCTTTCGGCGGCTGGGCTACATGACCGAAATGGTGACTGGGCTGGCGCGTTGGGCGAGCGGGCAACCCGGCGTTTTACGGATAGTAGCCGACACCGATGTTGAGAATGTGGCTTCGCAGAAAGTGCTGGAAAAGAGTGGCTTCCGGCTGTTCGACCGGGTGGAGGAAATGCTGTGGTGGGAGTATATTGTTGCCAGTCCGCCCTTATTGGTGTTCGATCAAGAGGATTAGCTGATGGGCTGTGCGGCAAATATCCGGACGAATGGTTGCCTGAAAAATTAATATGATTACCGTTAACCTGGTATTTTTTATGAACTCCCGCAGAAAATTTCTCCGCCAGCTTGGTGGTTCCTCCGCCCTGCTGGCTGGTGGCCCATCGCTCCTGATTCCGGCACAGGCTGATGCCCGCACCTACCGCGAAAGCCTGATTGAAAGCATTAAGCCGCGTTCGGCCGCCGATACCCTCAATGTCGCCCTGATTGGCGCGGGCATCATTGGGCACTTCGACCTGAACACTGCCCTTAAAGTGCCCGGCACCAAAGTCGTGGCCGTGGCCGATCTCTATGGCCCCCGGCTTGTACGGGCCAAAGAAGTCTGGGGTCCCGATATTATGACCACCCGTGACTACCGCGAGATACTGGCCCGCCCCGATGTCGATGCCGTACTGATCTGCGTACCCGACCACTGGCACGACCATATTTCCATTGATGCGCTGAAGGCCGGAAAACACGTCTATTGTGAGAAGCCAATGGTGCATCACATCCAAGAAGGGCGGGCAGTGATTGATGCCCACAAAAAATCGGGGAAGGTGTTCCAGGTGGGCAGTCAGCGGGCAAGTGCGTCGGCCATTCTCGAAGCAAAACGACGTTACGAAGCAGGCGATATTGGCGAACTGACATCGGCCGAGGCTTTCCTGGACCGGACCGATGCCCTCGGTGCGTGGCAGTATACCATGCCGCCCAGCATTGACCCCAAAGACCTCGACTGGGAACGCTTTCTGGGCGATGCGCCGAAAAAACCGTTTGAGCCTGTCCGGTTTTTCCGCTGGCGTAACTACAAAGATTATGGCACGGGCGTAGCAGGCGATTTGTTTGTTCATCTCCTCACCGGATTGCACACTGTGACGGGCAGTTTGGGGCCAAACAGCATCTACGCGCTCGGTGATCTGAACTACTGGAAAGATGGCCGCGATGCTTATGACCTCGTCACGGCACTGATGAACTACCCTAAAACGGCTACCAACGCGTCGTTTCCGCTGGCCATGCGCGTGAACCTGGCCACTGGTGCGGGTGGCGACATTCACACGCGCTTGGTAGGTACCGACGGCGTTATTGACATTGGCTGGAACTCGTTTAGCCTGAACCGGCTCAAACGTCCTAACGCGCCCATGTATAGCAAAGACTACGACGCGCTGTTCACTTATCCGCAAGCTGTTCAGGAACAGTTTGTTAAGCAGTACGATCAGAAATATCCGTCCGGGCAGTTTAGTCGCGAGGTCAAAAACGAACCCGCCGTGTCGTTCAACGCTCCCGATGGCTACGATGACCGGCTCGACCACCTGATTGTATTTTTCAACGCCATCCGCGCCAACAAACCATCGCTCGTGGCCGAAGATGCGGAGTTTGGGCTCCGCACGGCCGCGCCTTCGCTGGCGGCTAACCTGAGCGTTGAGCAAAAGCGCGTTATAAACTGGGATCCCGTGGGTATGAAACTGTTGAAGGCAACAACGTAATGTAGGCTTTGTGGCATCAGACTTGTACTTTGTGGTCCCAAAGCGGCCAGGCACGCAGTTGTAACCTGTTCATCCCCAATCCACTACCATGAAAAATGTTTCCGTTGCCCAGAAAATGAATCTGCCGTGGGTCGAATCTCCTTTCTTCGAGGACTTGCTGCAAAAAAAAGACCTTACGCCCGAACAACGCGCCATGGTTGTTCAGTATAATCGCGAGGGTTTTTTGGTGGTGCCCCAACAGGTCAGTCACGAATTGATTGATCGTACCCTACGTGAGATCGAGCAGGAGTACCCCGCCCGCATTGGTGAGCAGCCCAACCGCCACCAGGATCTTTGGAAAAAGTACGCGACTGTACGGGAAATGGCCAGTATACCGGCAATTTTCGATATCCTGCGCCTGCTCTATAACCGTGAACCCATTCCATTTCAGACCCTGAATTTCAAGTTTGGTACCCAGCAGCGGGCGCACTCCGATACAATCCACTTCAGCAGTGTGCCGGCGCGGTTCATGTGTGGGGTGTGGGTGGCAATGGAAGAAACCGACACCAATAACGGCCCCTTATTTTACTACCCGCGTTCGCACCGGCAGGAGGAGTTCAACTATTTCGACATTGGCCTGGAAGCCAAACCCGAGTATGCCGAATACCATGAATACGAAGATTTTATCGAGGAGTTTATGGATGCCAAAGGCTATCAACGCCAGGAAATTCACATGAAAAAAGGCGATGTATTGATCTGGTCATCGAACTTGGTGCATGGTGGCATGCCCATTAAAGGCGATAACCTCACGCGTTGGTCGCAGGTAACGCATTATTACTTTGAGGGCTGCATGTACTACTCGCCCCGCTTCTCCGATATGTTTGCCAATAACCTCAATCTGCGGCATGTCATAAACATTGCCACCGGTAAGGTGGTACAGCATAGCGAAAACGGCAAGCCCATCGAAACCATTAACACAGGTAGCTTCCGCTACGCCGTCAGCCATAATTTCACGCTGCCCGTGCTGATGAAAGAAGTGTTCAAGAAAATTATCGGCAAAAAGCCGTTTTAATGTCGTTGATAAGAAACTATACCGAATATGGAAAATTTGATTCATCAATATTTTGCCGCCTACAACTGCATGGATATACCAGGTATGATGGCCCTACTCGACGAGGTGATCGTGGTTGAGGGGATCTCCACTATGGAGGGGATTATAGCGGGCAACGGCAAAGCCGAGTTTGAAACCCATGCCCGCCATTCGCTGGGTTTATTTGAGAGCTGTCGGCAAACGATTCGTTCGCTAACGCTGGGCGAACGCACAGCCGCTGTCGAAATTGAGTTTGATGGCGTGTTTAAAGACGGGGGATCACTGTTGTTGCGGGGGGTTACGGTTTTTGCTTTCAGTGACGGAAAAATCAGCCGGGTAAGCACTTACAGCTGATGTAAGAAAGTCTCTATGGGCTGG
>JAYVAP010000081.1:0-3387 GCA_043750915.1 Spirosoma sp.
CCCGCTTTGACCGCCCGTACGGCCGCTTCCTGCGACGCATCGAGCGGCAGGGGTGTTCGGATAAATTTTTCGGGGAGATAAGTCAGCGCAGCCGGTAGGTTATCTACAGGTGTGGTTTCTTCATTCTCCTGGTGGTCTTCCTGTCCGTTGATCAGGGCATCATAATCGGGCACCAGAAACGATCCGGCCTGCGGGAAAATGCCCAGAATCGCTTCGGGATAGAGTTTTAGCTCACCAACGCGTTCGAGCTGGTCGAGACTTCGGGCGGTTTGTTTATCAAAAAACCGGAGCTGATTGGTAAATAAATCGCTGTTGAAATTAATGTCGAATGGGCTGGCGTTGAGCCACGCATACAGCTGCGTTCGGAAAGCAATCGGGTCTTTGTCGAAATCGTCCAGCGTTTTTTCAACGACCTCATCGGGCAGTTTCACCTGGCTAAACTGGCCGTAGGCAAGCGCCAGTGTCGGGTTCAGAAAAACCCCCTCGTCGCCCCGGCGCGTAAGTTGCCAGAACTTTCCCTGCTGCGCAATCTGCACCGGAAAAAACAGCAGCGGGCCATGTACCACCGTGCCATCGCCGAATTTTCCCCGCACAAAGGGCCAACCCACATACAAATCTTCGGTGCCGCGCTCCTCCTTAATGAATCGGGCCGCCCGGTCGATGCGCCGGAGTTTGCGGCTCACTTCGTTGCTGCGTTCCTGCCGGGCATCGAGTACCTCACACAGCGACACAGCGGGTTTTCGGCCAATCAGTTCGGCAATGACACTGAACGAGGGTTTGTTGAGTAGAAAGTCGGTTTCGTGGAGATCCAGAAACTGACCGGCGGGTAGGCTCGTCAGCACTAACGACCGGTTCCGACTGCTGAGGTTGGTTAAACGTCGGCGATAGGTGCGCAGGATACGGGTGTTAACCAGAATATTCACAGCAGTAAGGAATGTTTCAGGCATAAAATGCACCCGGAAGAATACCCTGAACCCACTTAATCGGGCGAAATTTTGGCCGGATCTTCGGGTAATTCAGCTTTCTTTTCCGGGATTAACCACGAAGCCAGGATGCTCACCCCCAGAATGGCCACGATGATATAGAGCGAGTAAGCCGGTTTGAATCCCCATTCTTTCAGCCAGTGCTCCGAAAGCATTTTGGCGCCGATGAAGGTGAGCAGCACAGCCAGGCCCGTTTTCAGAAAGCGGAACTGGCTGATGATGCTCGACAGGAAAAAGAACATCGACCGCAGTCCCATGATGGCAAATACATTCGAGAAAAAGACGATATAGGGATCTTTGGTAATCGAGAAGATAGCCGGAATCGAGTCGACCGCGAAGATCAAATCCGTAAACGCCACCACAATAACGATCAGAAAGAGGGGTGTAACAAACAGTTTTCGGTCTGACTTCCGGCGGATGAAAAAGTTGTCGGTCACGTTGCGGTGATACACGTTGAGGTACTTGCTGGCTACCCGAACAACGGGGTGGTTGCTGGGTTCAATTTTTTCGTCGTCTTCTTTCTGGAAAAAGAGCTGAATCCCGGTATAAACCAGAAAGGCCCCGAAGATATAAATGATCCACTCGAACCGTTGCAGCAGGGCTGCCCCCAGAAAAATAAAGACAAACCGCAACACGATGGCTCCCAGAATGCCCCATACCAGAATCTTTTTGTAATACCGCTCCCGAACGCCGAACGAGCTGAAAATCAGTATGAAAACAAAAATATTATCGGCCGACAGCGAATACTCGACCAAGTAGCCCGTAATGTATTCCAGCGACATGTTGTCCTGAAAGCGGGCTAAACTGGTGGTAAAATTGCCCGGTATCAGCTCCACATGTTCGGCATAGCGGTCCCGGATTTCCTGAAGCCGGGCCATGCTGGTGATGCCGTGGACGAGATAGCCGTAGTTTTTGAGGAAGAAGTAAAAACCAATGGACAGCGCAACCCAGATGGCACTCCAGATGGCGGCTTCTTTAAACTGAACGACGTGGCTTTTTTTGCGGGAGAAAACGCCCAGATCGAGTGCCATAACAAGCAGAACGAAAGCCGCAAAGGCCAGAAAAAAAATGGTTTCGCTGGTGAGCATAGTGTGTTGGACTGGATAAAAAAGGAACCTTACCCCGCCCGAAAAGTTGAATTTTTCGGGTAAAACTACGCCCAATTCGCCGGACGAACGTACTGTGTTGGGCAAAATATTGGCATACTACCGGCTGGGCGTTACTTTTGACCCATGTTTAATGGCAAAAAAATTATTGTGGTGATGCCCGCCTACCGGGCGGCCCTGACGCTGGAACGTACCTACCGGGAAATTCCCCTCGATCTGGTCGATGATGTTATTCTGGTAGACGATGCCAGCCCCGACAACACCGTTGAGGTGGCCCGCCAGCTGGGAATTCGCCACGTGATCCGGCACGACAAAAACAAAGGCTACGGCGGCAACCAGAAAACCTGCTATGCCAAAGCCCTCGAACTGGGTGCCGACGTGGTGGTGATGCTACACCCCGACTACCAGTACACGCCGTTGCTGCTGCCCGCCATGATCACCATCATTGGCAACGGGTTGTATCCGGTCGTTTTTGCATCGCGCATCCTTGGCAAAGGCGCACTAAAGGGCGGTATGCCCATGTACAAATACGTGGCCAACCGATTTCTGACGTTTGCCCAAAACCTGATGATGAACCAGAAACTCTCGGAATACCACACGGGCTACCGCGCATTTTCGGGTGAGGTGCTGCGCAGTTTGGATTTTACCCATAACTCCGACGACTTCATCTTCGACAATGAGATGATTGCCCAGATTTTTTATAAGGGCTACGAAATTGCCGAAGTCACCTGCCCCACCAAGTACTTTGAGGAAGCGTCGTCGATCAACTTCACCCGGAGTTCTATTTACGGTCTCGGGGTGTTGCGAACGTCGTTCCTATATATGCTCACAAAGCTTGGACTGATGCGCTGGAAGGTGCTGCAATAACGTAGGCTGGCTCGGTCATGACGGCCTCCAGCACCATCGACTCTAAGGTCAGGCCCGGCCCAAACGCACAACTCAGGATGTTGGGCCGGTTGGGGTCAATATCAGCCGCACCCGTCGCCAGTTCCTGCCAGATTTCTTTGAGCACAAACAGTACCGTTGCCGACGACATATTACCGTTCTGTCGCAACACTTCGTAGGCGTGGCGGTTATCGTGGGTATTCATGCCCAACTGCTGTTCAATCACCTCCAGAATCCGTCGGCCGCCGGGGTGCAGGGCATACTGCCCCACATCGTCGAGCGTAAGCTGGCACTGCTGTAGTAACCGTGCCATTAACTGGCCAATGCCCTGCTGAATAAACGTGGGTACGGCCGAGGTCAGTGTCATCTCAAACCCAAAATCGCTGACGTGCCAGGCCATCGCTTCTTTGCCC
>JAYVAP010000082.1:0-3135 GCA_043750915.1 Spirosoma sp.
CTCTCTGCCAAACCAAGCCGCAGGTCGTAACGGACGGAAGTTACACGCCGACGTTCCGAAAAATTCGACCGACGATTTTCTGGCCTGAGATTTTTTTTAAAGAGAGGTGTCCGAGTGGTTTAAGGAGCACGCCTGGAAAGTGTGTATGCGGGAGACTGTATCGAGAGTTCGAATCTCTTCCTCTCTGCCAAAGTCCTGTTAACGAGCTGTTAACAGGACTTTTTTGCGTGTTGCTCACTTGCCCACCGTCGGTTCTTTTCATGATTATCTGGCTTATACTATTGGCTCAACTGGTGCTGTTGGGCATCACGTTTGGATTCTTGCAGACAACGCCGGGGCAGCGCGTTATGGTGTGGCTGAACCGGCGCTTTATAGTACCCCTTAACAGCCTGGCGCAACGGCCCATCCACGCTTATGGTTTGCTGGCCGCCTGGACGCTGCTGTTGCTGGCGGGCCTGTCGCTGGTGGCCTGGCCGCATCCGGTAACCCACGATGAGTTCAGTTACCGGCTGGCCGGCGACACCTTTGCCCACGGCCGGCTGGTCAACCCCATGCATCCACTGTGGCGTTTTTTTGAAACTTTCCATGTAATTACAAATCCGATTTATGCCGCCAAATACCCACCGGGGCAGGGCTTGTTTCTGGCGTTGGGCACCTGGATAGGCAGCCCCGTTTTTGGGCTTTGGCTGGCCTATACGGGTGGCATTCTGGCCGTGTATTATTTGCTGCGCACTGCGCTTCCTCCCGGCCCGGCCCTGCTGACGGCGTTGGTGATGGCGGCCCACTGGTCGCTGATCCGGCAGTGGGGCCTGGCCTTCTGGGGTGGTTCGCTGCCCATGCTCGGTGGAGCACTGGCCCTGGGAGCCGCCATCCGGTTGTGGCAAAATCCGCAGCGGTGGCGGGCGGTGGGGTGGCTGGCAGTGGGTGTGTTTGCGATGTTAATGAGCCGCCCCTACGAAGGGGCCATCTATTCATTGCTTCCCCTGACGATGCTGCTGGTGCGGGCCATACGCACTATCCGGACCCGACAAAGCCGGGTGTTGCTGAGCTGGTTGCCGGGTTTGGCGTTGCTGTTGTTGCTGGTGAGTGTGCCCCCTGCCTACAACGCCCGCATCACGGGCAACCCACTCCGGTTCCCCTATATGTATTACTACGAACGATATGAGCAGGCGCGTCCTTTTCTCATCCAAACCGAAGGCCGTGGCCCGGTGGGCTATATGCGGCCCGAAATGCGGGAATTTCACGAGGGAGAAACGGGCCTTTATCACCGGCGCCGGACCCTGACCGGCTGGCTGTTGGGGGTGGGCGAGAAACTCCAGCTCTTCGGTATTTTTTATATTGGGATGTTGTTTTTACTGCCCTTTCTGTGGAGCCTGTGGCGACCCAAAACGCCCGTTGTTCGGCTGGCACTGGGTAGCGTGGGCCTGGCCGTGCTGGCTAACCTGATCTGTACCGCCGAAATGACCCACTATATTGGCACCGCCACCGGTGCGCTGGCCGTGGTGGTGGGTTGGGGCATGCTGAGCCTGACCCGGTTGCCGGGCCGGTGGCGCACGCGGGGGCAGGCCTTTGTGGTGGCTGTTTGCCTGTGTGTGCTGCCCCTTACCGTGGCCGAAGCCGTTATCCAGACCAAACGCCAAAGCTGGCAGTTTATTCAGTACCGCCAGCAGCACGAAGCCGCCCTGCGGGCGCAGGGTGGGCAGCACGTGGTGCTGGTGGCTTACGGCCCCAATCATAATATCTACCAAGAATGGGTGTATAACTGGGCCGACATCGACGCGCAAACCGTGATCTGGGCACTCGACAAAGGCTCGGTGCAAAACCAGGCCTTGTTTCGGTATTACCCAAACCGGCACATCTGGCGGCTTCGGCCCGAGCGCAATGCCCGGCAGTTGGAACCGGTGCGGTAACCAAGAAGCCCTCTTTGGGGTTTGTAGGTTTGATGTCAGTGCCGGTCTGGTCCGGTGTTGGCCTGTTCATACGCTTCCCGAAAACCCTGTCGACCATGTGGCAAGAAACCAACAACCAGCTTACCCGCAATTTCACCTTTGCCAACTTCAGCGAAGCCTTTGCTTTTATGACCCGGGTGGCCCTGATTGCCGAGAAAATGGACCATCACCCGTGGTGGTCAAACGTGTATAATGAGCTGACCATCAGGCTATCGACCCACGATGCGGGCAACACCGTTACCGACAAAGACCGCCAGCTGGCTGCTGCCATCGATAAACTGATGGCGTAACCGGGGCGGGTAGGGGAGGCCAAACCGGCAACCGGCGCGGTGAACATCTGGACTTGCCGCTTTAACTTGCGGCATGAAACTCTACCTCGTGCCGACACCCATCGGTAACCTCGACGATATTACCCTGCGGGCCATAAAAATTCTGCAAAGCGTCGACGCTATTCTCGCCGAAGATACCCGAACGTCGGGCGTGTTGTTGCGGCATCTGAATATCAAAAAGCCGCTCCACAGCTACCATATTTTCAACGAGCACCAGACCGTACAGCGCGTTGTGGATCAGCTCAAATCGGGCAAAACCCTCGCCCTGATCTCCGATGCGGGTACGCCTGGTATCTCGGACCCCGGCTTTCTGCTGGTGCGGGCCTGCATTCAAAACGAGGTGCCAGTAGCGTGTCTGCCCGGCCCAACCGCGTTTGTACCCGCGCTGGTCAACTCGGGCTTAGCCACCGACCGCTTCACGTTCGAGGGTTTTCTGCCCCCCAAAAAAGGGCGACAAACCAGGCTGAGTGAACTGGCCGACGAAGAACGGACAATGGTTTTCTACGAATCGCCCCACCGGCTGCTCAAAACGCTCGGCCAGTTTGCGGACCTCTTTGGCCCCCACCGGCCCGCCAGCGTCTCGCGCGAGCTGACTAAACTCTTTGAAGAAAACCGGCGCGGGCCGTTGTCCGAACTTATTGCGTACTTTACCCAAAAAACGATAAAAGGTGAGCTGGTTGTTTGTGTGCAGGGAAAAGAGCCGGAAAAAGGCAAAAAAACAAGAACGTATGCCGACAGCGAAAAAGCCGACGATGAGGACGAAGGCGATGATGAATAAGAAGCCCCCCGGGCCGAAACTGCTCGGCTGGCTGCTGCTGGCACTGACCGGTTTGGCGGGGTTTACGCCCGCAGCAACC
>JAYVAP010000083.1:0-6784 GCA_043750915.1 Spirosoma sp.
GGGGCAACGGATGTTTGTTTGGCAATAAGGTGTGGGGCGGCAGAGGGCTGGCACTGGTTTGCGGCTATTTGGGCACCAAAAAAAGCGGCTCCCCATAACGGGAAGCCGCTTTTTCTAATACTTTGGGTTTATTTGTCAAACCACTGCGGAGCATCGACAGCCAGACCGGTGGGGGTGTTTGGGTTGGAGTTCACTTCCTCGCTGCGGTAGAGCAACCGACGAACCAATCCGCCTACGGGCGTGCCGGTTGGCGTGGTCATGGCCGGAATTTCCTGTCCAATACTGCCCGATCGGCGGTGCTGCGTCCAGCCTTCAACGGGGCGCATAAACAAATCCAGATACTGCTGCTGGGCCAACACGGTCCGGTGGTTGGCGGCTGTTAGAGCGGGCAGCCCGGTAATGTAGGCATCGGCCTGCGTGGCGGGTACGCCAAAGCCCAGCAACGACTCCCGCACCCCGGCCCGCATCCGTTGCGTAGCCACCTCAAAACCACCCGTTGCAAAACCACGGGCTACGGCTTCGGCCTCCAGCAGTAACTGCTCCGAATAAGAAAACGACACTTCGGGGAGGTCGGCCTTCAGCAGATTCATGTTAACCAATGCCGAACGATTTGTGTAGGTTTCAGTGGAGTTGAGGGCAATAAATTCGGTTGGTCCGGCACCAGGCCCTGGCTGGTAAAAAAAAGAAATGCGCGGATCGCTGAGGGATGTCAACAGGTCATACACTGGTTTGGAGCAGTACCAGTCCGATTGAACGCCCCCCCGAAAAATGGCGGTGAAGGAGAAGCGGGGGTTTTGCCGGCCGGGCTGATTGTAATAGCGAAACTGCATGGCATCAGTAGGGGAGGCAATCAGGTTTCCGCCTGCTACCAACTGCCCGATGGCGGCTCCTTTCGACGGGTCGGCATCAACCATAGCAAACAGGATCCGTAATTTGAGGGAGTTAGCAAACCGACGCCATTTGACCATGTCGCCCCCATAATACAGGTCGTTGGGTGCCATAATTCCTTTAGTGCTCGGGTCCACCTGGCCAATTGCTTCATCAATCAGGGCCAGACAACCGTTGAGCACGTCGGCCTGTTTGTCAAACCGGGGCTGGTCGGCCTCGCCCGTGGCGGCCTGCGAGAAGGGAATGTCGCCCCAGAGCAGCGAGGTTTGCGAAAAGGCAAATGCTTTCATGATTTTGCACTGCGCCACGGCGTTTTTATTGACAGGCTGAGCGCGTTCGGCCACCTTGATAGCCACATCGAGGTTTTTCAGTACGTCGGTATAGGTGCGACCCCAGGCCGTGCGAACGCGGGTTTGGTCATACTGCGCCTGTGCCAGTCCCCAGCGTCCGCCCGATGCCCACATCTGGCTCATCAGCGCAACGGGCCAGGTCAGCTCGGCCACACGCAGCAGCGAAAGCTGGGTGCTGGCACCCGCAAATAACAGGGCCGGGTCTACGGTGGTCGACCGGTTGGGATCTATGTTAAGGGTACTGTTTTTGAAACAGCCGGTAGCGGTCAGGGCCAGCAGTACGGCATAAAGTGTCTTTCTCATAGTTGTGCTCGTTACTATGGTGTTGGTTGTTATTGCCTTAATAATCAAAATGTTACACGTAGGTTTGCCCCAACGCTCCGGCTGCTTGGAATACTGCCCCGCTCCAGTCCCTCGCCAATAAGGCCGGTGCCGAGCACGTTGGCTTCGGGGTCTATGTGCGGCACGTTGGAATGGATAATCCAGAGATTGCGGCCCTCCAGCCCCAGCGCGATGCTGCCAAAGGGTGTCCGGTTTACAAACGCACGGGGGAGGTTATAAGCCAGTCGTACCTCGCGCAGTTTGGTATATGACCCGTCGAAGGTATTGGTTTCGGGGCTGACCGAGTTGTCTAACTGATTCCAGTATTGCTGCACGCTGGCCACCGGCTTGTCGTTGGGCCGAAACGTGCCGTCGGCGTTCCGAATCACGCCGGGATCGATAAAGGGCTTGCGACCATCCACTGCGGTTTCAACCGCCAGTCCGCTGCTGCGCACAATCCCAACCGTTTGGGAGTTCACAACGCCCCCTTTGCGCATGTCGATCAGGAAACTTAAATCAAAGCCTTTATACGAAAAACTGTTGTTGATACCCATTGTCCAGTCGGGATAAATGGCTCCCAGCAACCGGCGTGGCCCCGGCGTGCGCAGACCCGTGGTTGGGTTAATAATCAGGTTTCCCTGGGGATCACGCAACCAGCCAACTCCCTGAATGTTAAAGGTTTCGCCGGGCCGGGCCACCACAAAAATACCAAACCCATCGCCCGATGTGGTCACGAACTCCGAGAGACCCGGAGCCAGCGACACCACGCGGTTTCGGTTTCGGTTGAAGTTAAAAGCCGCATCCCAGCGCAGCCCCGAACGGGTCTTCAGCGGGGTCACGGTCAGCATGGCTTCGATGCCCTGGTTGGCGATTTCGCCCACGTTCAACCGCCGGGCCGAATAGCCCGACGACTGGGGCACCGCAATGGAGATAATCTGGTCGTAGTTCTGGGTTCGGTAGTAGGTTAGGTCCAGCCCAATGCGGCCGCCAAAAAACTTCATCTCCGTGCCAAACTCGTAGGAGGTTTGCTGTTGCGGACGCAGGTTGGTGGGGGGCAGCACGTTGGTGGCACCGAAAGCCGATGCCCCGCCAATTGGATACAGAATATTGAATGTGTAGATATCACTCGCCTGGGTCAGCGGATTGTAGGTGAAAGCCAGCTGATAGGGGTCTTCGTCGGAGCCAACATTGGCGTAGTTTGCCCGTAGCTTGGCGTAACTCAGGATGTCCCGCTTCACAATCCCGAGGTTTGGGAAGGCCTCCGTCAAAACAAAAGATACGCTGGCAGAGGGGTAGAAGTACGAATTGTTTTTAACGGGCAGCGTGCTCGACCAGTCGTTGCGGCCCGTTACGTTCAGAAATAGAAAATTGCGGTAGTCTAAGCTGAAATCGCCGTAGACACCGAAGATTTCGCGTCGGCTGTAAAAATTCGACGCTACGTTCGACTGCGCATTGGCAAACGTATAAAGCTGGTCGATATTCAGACCGTCAGACAGCACCCGCGACCGGCGGATGGTGCGCTGGTTAAACTGATGGCCCACAATGCCTTTGAACGTCCAGTTGTCTGAAAGTCGGCGCGTTATGGTACCGATAAGATCGGTCTGGAGTTCACGCTCGTAGATTTCGTTGGTATCGAACTGCCCATTTAAGCGGCCGCGCGTACCCCGGCGCGTTACCGACCGGCGGTTTTCGGCAAAGAAATCCGTACCAACGCGGCCTGTCAGATTCAGCCAGGGAGCCACATCGTAGCTCAGGCTGGTACCGCCATAGACCCGGTCGACCGAGTTGGAAAACCGGTTAAACGTCGTCACAAAATAGGGGTTGTTCTGAATGCCGTCGAGGTCAATGGCGCGGGCCAGATCACCCGTCCATCCTGCCGGTACGGCCTGCGTAGCGGGCGCAAACAGATTGTTACGCAGCTCGTTGATATCGGTCGTGATGGGCGTTCCGGCCAGAATGGTCGAGATGATATTGGTGGTGTTGGAACCCTGCTGCGGGCGGCCATCGCTGGTTGTCCGGACATAGTTAAGCCAGGCCCGTGAGGTAAGCCGGTTGGTTATTTTTCGGCCCGCGTTAATGGCAAACGTGTTCCGCCCCAACTCCGAGCCGGGCACCGTGCCGGTCTGGCCCAGGTTGGTGTAGCCGATGCGGTAATCGCCCTGCTCGTTGGCTCCGTCGATAGACAGGCTGTTGATGCGCGTATGACCCGTTACAAAAAAGTTACGCCAGTTTTGCGGATACACGTTTAGTTTCTGTACGGTTTCGCCCTTATAATCAAGAACCGGCCCCGTAATCCCTGCTACCGCCGGACCCCAGCCGTTGCCCAGCCGGGGGTTATAAACGCCCAGATTACCCGGGGCAAATTCGGTCTGGAGGTCGGGCACACGCAGAACGTTATCGGTGCGGTAAGACGAATTGACCGTTACGTTCATTTTTTTGGCTCCCGGTCGGCCGCGTTTCGTTGTAATAACGATAACGCCGTTGCGGGCGCGGGACCCGTAGAGTGCCGAGGCTGCGGCTCCTTTCAGCACGTTCATCGACTCTATATCGTCGGGGTTGAGGTCGCTGGCCCGGTTGCCCACGTCAACACCGCCCGTGACAATGTCGGTTTCGGAACCGCTGAATGACGAGTTGGAAATGGGCACCCCATCGACCACAAACAGCGGTTCGCTGGCACTCGACAGCGAGTTGGCCCCACGAATCATGACGCGGGTGGAGCCACCCACCGACCCCGATTGCTGCGAAATACGCACCCCGGCCACGCGTCCGGCCAGCGAGTTGAGCACGTTGGGGTCGCGGGCTTTAATCAACTCTGCCCCACCCACTGTTGAAACGGCGTAGCCCAATTCTTTTTTCTCCCGAACAATGGCGTTGGCCGTTACCACCACCTCATCCAAATTGGTTGGGTCGGCAACTAATTTCACATCGATCTGGCCCCGGCCATCGACGGGCACGTCGGTGGTTTTGTAGCCAATGAACGAAAAAACCAGTGTTTTGGCCGTGGCCGGCAGCGTTAGCTGATAGGTGCCGTCGGCGGTGGTGACCGTACCGGTGGTGGCCCCTTTGAGGAGCACGTTCACGCCGGGGATACCTTCATTTTCGGGTGAGGTAACTTTGCCGGTCACCACCCGCGATTGGGCCTGTAGCCGTATCCATCCGAGCAGCAAAAAACAAACCAGTAGCGTTTTTTTCATAAAAGGTTGTCGTAAAATAAAAAGTGAAAAATTAGTGAAGGCATTCATTGGTGGGCAACGCAGCCCATAACATCAACCGCATACCTGCTTACCTGATCCGCCGGATGGTTTGTATGCGAACGGGCGTTTTGAGGAGCTGGAGGGGGTTGGAATAGGCATTGGTAGGACCCGACTGCCCAGTGTCGCCCTGCTGAATCCGGCGCACAATGGCCATACCCCGGACCACCCGCCCGAAGGCGGCAAAGCCCTGCCCGTCGGGGTTGCGTTTGCCCCCGAAGTCGAGTTCGGGCTGGGCATTGATACAGATAAAGAATTCAGATGCTCCGCTGGCGGGTGTTCCCCGGGCCAGCGACAGCGTTCCGTCGAGGTGTTTTAGTCCGGTTTTTTGCGTGGTTTCCTGCGAAATGGGGGCAAACATCCGCGTGGAATCGGTGCGTAGTCCCCCCTGAATTACTTCAATTTTTACCGCATTGTTCGCCTGATTGTCGAGCCGGACAACGCGGTAAAACGTGGCCCCGTCATAGCGTTTGTCGGCCACATAGCGCAGAAAATTGGCTACCGTGAGCGGGGCCTTATCGGCATATAGTTCGAGCACAATTGTGCCTGCTTTCGTGTCTACCCGGACGCGCTGAGCCTGAGCAGTCCCGATTATGTAAAGAAAAAGCCACAGCGTAAATAGTGTATGCTTCATAGGCTGTCAGTGACAAGAAGAATTGGTGGGTTTTTCTTGTTATTGCGGAATTATTTTACTTTTTGTTGAAAAAAGGCAGTCTTTCTTTGCCGTATTGGGCGTTTTTGCGCAATATCCTCTATAAATACTTATTTGTCAAGCGTATTGCCTTGCTATAGAAATTATCAATAGTATTCAGTGATTTATATGATGGGCTGACAGCTAAATTTGCTTAGTAGATTTACGGTCAGTCACAGTTGCCGGGCACCCCTTTACACCTGGGACGTTGAACGGCTCATCGACGTTAATCACAATTTCGGATGCAGGTCTGTTTATACACTATCCCGCCCAGTTTTCGCGGTCTAAGCTTCGGTATTGAATCGCTTCGGCGAGGTGCTCGATTTTGATGTCGTCGCTGCCGGAAAGATCGGCAATGGTACGCGACACTTTCAAAATCCGGTCGTAGGCCCGGGCCGACAGTCCAAGCCGCTCCATGGCGGTTTTGAGCAGGGCGCGGCCGGCATCGCTGATAACGCAGATTTCCTTCACCAACTGCGAGGGCATCATGGCATTGGAATAAATGCCTGCCTGCCCGGCAAAGCGGGCCGTTTGAACATCCCGCGCCTGCATAACCCGCGCCCGAATGACTTCGCTGGACTCCGAGGGGCGGTTGGCCGTCATCTGATCGAACGAAACGGGTGTTACCTCCACGTGCAGGTCGATCCGGTCGAGCAGGGGCCCGCTGATTTTGGCCAGGTACTTTTGCACCACGCCCGGCCCGCAAACGCACTCTTTTTCGGGGTGGTTATAGTAGCCGCAGGGGCAGGGGTTCATGCTGGCAATGAGCATAAAACTGGCCGGAAACTCCACCGCCCATTTAGCCCGCGAAATGCACACCTTGCGGTCTTCGAGCGGCTGGCGCATCACCTCTAAGGCCGAGCGCTTGAATTCGGGCAGTTCATCTAAAAACAAAACGCCATTGTGCGCGAGTGAAATTTCGCCCGGCTGCGGAAAACTGCCCCCGCCCACCAGGGCTGCATCGGAAATGGTGTGGTGCGGAGCGCGGTAGGGCCGGGTGGCCACCAGCGTGGCGCGGGTGCCGAGCTTGCCCGCCACGGAGTGAATCTTGGTCGTTTCTAAGGCTTCCTGCAACGTCAGGGGCGGCAAAATGCTGGGCAGGCGTTTGGCCAGCATGGTTTTGCCCGCGCCAGGCGGTCCAATCATGATCACATTATGACCGCCCGCAGCGGCAACTTCCATAGCCCGCTTGATGTTTTCCTGCCCCTGCACGTGCGAAAAATCGGCATCGTAGGCGTTCACCTGGCTCATAAACAGGTCGCGGGTATCGGTTTCCAAGGGCG
>JAYVAP010000084.1:0-3520 GCA_043750915.1 Spirosoma sp.
CTCGTTCATGCCGGGTGCGGGAGAGTCTGGTGCTCAACTGTTGCAGGCGGTTGATTTAGTGTGTTTTACGGGTAGCGTAGCCACCGGTAAAAATGTGTATCGGGCAGCCGCTGAACGCTTTATTCCCTGTTTCCTGGAGCTGGGTGGCAAAGATGCCGCCTTAGTGTTTGAGGGAACCAATGTAGACTTAGCAGCGTCGTCGATACTGTGGGGCAGCACCGTCAACTGCGGCCATTCGTGCCTGAGTATTGAGCGCGTATATGTGCAGGAATCTATTTTTGAGCCGTTTGTTGCCCAGTTGATCGCCAAAGCTGAGCGCGTTCAGCTGGCCTGGCCAACCCTGAACGACGGTCAGATTGGGCCCGTCATCTCCGACCGGCAGGCCGCCATCATTGATGATCACCTGCGCGATGCGCTCGACAAAGGAGCCACCATCCGCACCGGTAGCTCCCACTGCGAGCTACGCGACGGGGGCTACTGGTGCCGCCCGACGGTGGTTGTAAACGTCACGTCTGATATGAAGCTGATGACCGACGAAACCTTTGGACCCATCATGCCGGTAATGCCCTTTCGGACGGAAGATGAGGCCATTGCCTTGGCCAATGGCACCGTTTTTGGATTGAGCGGAGCCGTTTTTGCGCAGAATACGGCTGAGGCTCTCCGCATCGGTCAGCGTTTGGAGGTGGGGGCCATCAGCCTGAACGACTGCGCCCTAACGGCACTGGTACACGAGGGAGAAAAAAACTCCTTTAAAATGTCGGGCATTGGCGGCACCCGCATGGGGCCGGGGGCCATCCGCCGGTTTATGCGCCAGCGGGCATTCATCAGCAAGAACATGGCTGGTCCCTCGCCCTGGTGGTTTTAAAGGGTTTCCAACAGCCCGATGGGCAACAAAAATCCCCGGATGTTATCCGGGGATTTTTCGTTAGTAGTTATTGTCGGAACCAGAATTGGTGGTAAACCGGCTGTTTCCTGTGCCCCGGCTGGGCCGGGCGGTGTTGTTGCTTCCTGATGATCGGGCTGGAGCACTGCCGCTGCCTTCGCGACGAAAACCACCGGCAGACTGGCTCGCCGGGCGACTTTCGCTGGGGTGGCTGCGTGCCTGGCCGCCGTTGCCGGGGGCGTTGCCCGAGCGACCGTTGCCGTTTCTGTTGCCGCCCCCCTGACGGTTACCGCCCCCGTTACGCCCCTGGCGCGATGCCGGGGTAGACGGAGTGATGGTCGATGCCGAAATGTTCAGCACATACGGGTGATCGGCAATGACGGGTACGCGCTTGCCAATGAGTTTGTGAATATCGCGCAGGAATTCGGTCTCCTCCTCATCGCAGAACGACAGTGCAATGCCATCGTGACCGGCCCGACCCGTCCGACCGATGCGGTGAACGTAGGTTTCGGGAATGTTGGGCAGTTCGTAGTTGATAACGTGCGAGAGTTCATCAACGTCGATACCGCGTGCGGCAATATCCGTAGCCACGAGCACCCGCGTTTCGCCACTTTTGAAGTTGGAGAGCGCACGCTGCCGGGCATTTTGTGACTTGTTACCGTGGATGGCTTCGGCTTTGAAACCGCTACTCAGCAGGTCTTTCACCACTTTGTCGGCCCCGTGTTTGGTGCGGGCAAACACCAAAGCCGATTTCACCGTCTTGTCGTCCAGAATGAGCGCAAGCAGTTTGCGTTTGTTTTCTTTTCCCACAAAATACAGGGCCTGCTCAATCGTATCGGCTGTCGATGAGATGGGCGTCACCTCAACCTTAGCGGGATTGTTCAGGATCGTGTCTGCCAGTTTGGCCACGTCGGGCGGCATCGTTGCCGAAAAAAACAGCGTCTGACGGCGGGTGGGCAGTTTGGCAATGACCTTCTTCACATCGTGAATAAAGCCCATGTCGAGCATCCGGTCGGCTTCGTCGAGCACAAAGAACTGCACATCGCGCAGGTTCACGAATCCCTGATTCATGAGGTCAAGCAGGCGGCCCGGCGTAGCAATCAGAATGTCGATGCCCGCTTTGAGGGTGTTTACCTGTGCGTGCTGCGAAACACCCCCAAAAATGACGGTGCTGCGCAGATTGAGGTGTCGGCCATAGGCCTGAAAGCTTTCCTCGATCTGGATGGCTAACTCACGCGTTGGTGTCAGAATAAGCGTTTTGATGCGCCGGGGGCCGCCCGTACTCTGGCTCCGTTCGTTGTTGAGCAGCTGGAGAATTGGAATGGCAAAGGCGGCTGTTTTGCCGGTGCCCGTTTGGGCACAACCCAGCAAGTCCCGGCGATCCAGCAGAATCGGTATGGCTTGTTCCTGAATGGGGGTCGGGGTGGTGTATCCTTCTTCGGCGAGTGCCTTCAGGATGGGGTCAATCAGTGATAAATCGGAAAATTGCATGTATTGGGTAGACGCTGGAAACTGGATGGCGAAGGCCCGAAAGGAACGGGCAGAACAGCGCGGGTCCGGAGTCTAACGTCCGACGTCTTAATGAAATTGATTGGTTAATTAGCTTCACAACCGGTATTGAGCAAATAAAGTGCCAGGTTGCCGCCGAAACGTAACAATGTGCGTGGGCGGGTGCCGTAAATCTTGCCGGTTTCGACCGCGCTGGCGGCACTGGTCCGGGCCGTACCTGATTATCAGGCCCGCTGAATACCGGAAAGGTAGCACTAAACAGATTTTTATGGCCGGTAAGTTTTGGAAGGTATACAGGATACGCTATCTTAGTGCCACAATGCTCAGGACGAGATCAGAAACAGCAGGCGAAACCCGCCCGTCCCGGTGCTTATTTTTCCCATTCAGTCAGTCTCACATTATAACGCAAACAACCCATGAAATTCTGTACGCTAACCCTCAGCTTCCTGTGCATCGGCGGCACGGTGCTGACCAGTTATGGCCAGAGCCAGATTATAACTCCTGATAATCAGGTTGTTAGCATTCAGTCTGTGAGCGGTACTACCAACCTCTTCATTGGCCAGAGCACCAGCGCGGTCATTGGCGGCACCTTCAACACCTTTATGGGCAGTCAGGCGGGGCAGGGTAATACCACCGGGTCGTACAACACCTACTACGGCTACAAAGCGGGTTTTCCCAACACAACTGGCACCAACAACACGCTGGTTGGTTACGAAGCCGGTAAGTTAAATGTATCGGGAAACGACAACGTATTTATTGGGTATAATGCCGGTCTGCAAAATCAGCGTGGCCACCGCAACGTAATCATGGGCACGGGTGCCGGGTTCAACACCAGCGATGGCAGCGACAATACCCTCTTGGGAGCCAACGCCACAGCGGCTGGCCCGGCTTTGTCCAATGCAACGGCCATTGGTGCCAACGCACGCGTACTCACCAGTAACGCGCTCGTGCTGGGCAACAACGCTAACGTGGGTATTGGTACGTCGACCCCGCAAAACCGGCTCGAACTCACCGCCGGTACAAACGGGCGCAGTGGCCTCCGCCTGACCAATTTAACAGCCAGTTCGCCCACTACGGCGGGTACGGCGGTTAAGTTTCTGACCGTTAGCGAGCAGGGCGACAGATCGG
>JAYVAP010000085.1:0-3496 GCA_043750915.1 Spirosoma sp.
TATACCCGTCATGCCCAGCATATAGGGCAGCCAGCCCATCGGTATTAGAAACAGGGTATAGATCATGATTCGGAAGGCTGTTTCGGTGTTTTTGCCATCGCCGGGCATCATTTGAATACCCGCTTTTTTGTACTCGTCGAATGCCAGCCAGCCAATGGCCCAGAAGTGCGGAAACTGCCAGAAAAACTGAATGGCAAACAATATTCCCGGCTCCCAGCCGAAGTGATTGGTAGCGGCTACCCAGCCAATCATCGGGGGAAATGCCCCCGGCAACGCGCCTACCCACACCGCCACCTGTCCTTTCGTTTTCAATGGCGTGTACACAAAACCGTACAATAACAGTGACAATATGGCCAGGGCAGCCGCCCGGATATTGAATACTTCGACGAACAGGAAAGTGGAGATACTGAAAAGAATGAAGGCAAATCCGGCGGCTTCCCCCACCGTTAAACGACCCGTTGGCAGTGGACGGGTGGCGGTCCGCTTCATCAGTTTGTCGGATTCTTTCTCGATAATCTGGTTTATTATGTTGGCGGCACCCGTAATGGCGATGGATGCAATCACCAACACAGCTAATTTCCACCAAACAATGTTATTTACGGCTAAGCAATAGCCAAACACACCGGAGAACACGACGGCCAGTGTCAGTTTCAACTTGACTAATTCGAGATAGGCTTTTGCTTTTAGGTGAAAAGCACTCAGCCCGATAACTTTTTCCATGTTAAACTATCTGTAAACGAGCCTAATCGACGGCTTGTTTTGGTGAACTCAGGGCCGGATGCATCAATAACCAGATCACAAATTGTAAACCAATCATCAGCACCGCCAGAAACAGATGCACCGGTTGCGCAAAGGCAGGTACGGCGAAATAGGCCATCACAACACCGGTCAATATCTCCGCAATTACCAAAACCACCAGCGCAACCGTCAGGTGGGATATGGTACCTGTGCGGGTTGTTTTACGGACCTGATAAATAAACCCGGCGTGCAGGGCCAAAACGACCAGCGAGAAGGACCGGTGTACATAAAACCGCCAGTCTAACCCACTGATCCAACTGTCGCGCTGCGCATAGCCCAGCCGCTGTACAACTTCGTTTAATGCCTCACGCACCTGTGCGCCCAGCACAATTTGTCCCAGCGACAGCACGAGTATGATCATCAGCAAGCCGTTGAGTCGGCTGGATTGATGACGAGGTATGGACGCAGATTGGCGAACCGCTCCCGAACGCACCAGCACAAAAAGCAAGGAAAACACGACCAGGATGGCCAGCAACAGGTGCAGCGTAATCATGTAGTGCGCCAGTTCAGTGGCCACTACGCGGGAGCCAAGCCAGCCATTTGCGCCGATGAGCACAAAGGCAACAAAACTCCCCCAGAAAACAGACCGGTCTTTGCGCAGGTAAGGAAAGGAAGCCACGAGGGTGGCTAAGACAAGGAAACCAGCGAGGGCACCCAGTAGTCGATTGACGTATTCAATCCAGGTTTTAACGGCATTAAACTGGACTTCCCCTTTCAGTTTGGCGCCATAAATTGCCTGATAATTGGGGGGGAGCTGAGAAATTTCCGTTGGGGGAACCCAGCGACCAAAACACTTGGGCCAGTCTGGACAACCCATTCCGGAACCGGTTCCTCTGACAATACCACCCGCCAAAACGAGCAGATAAATAGTAACTACTGTCAGCAGAACAAGGCTCCGGAATCGTCTCGACTGTTTATCAGTGAGGTTGCTTAAATTGGTCATTCAGGTTTTGTGCCTCGATCTCTTTTTCCAGCCCGATCAGTTCATTCTCATGCGGCAGGTTAGACTCCGGCGTCAGCGAATAAGGAACATTTTGTGGAATAAAATCGTCTTTCGCACCGGGCTTGCTATAGTCATAGGGCCAGCGATAGACGGCGGGAATTTCGCCCGGCCAATTACCGTGTCCCGGAACAATGGGCGTTGTCCACTCCAGGGTATTGGATTTCCAGGGGTTTTGCGTCGCTTTCTTTCCTTTAAACAAGCTATACACAAAGTTCCACATAAATATCCACTGAGCCGTGAAGGTGAAAATTGCCGCCAGACTGATAAAACTGTTCATGTCGGCAAAAATGTTCTTCGTAAAATCGTAGCTCGTAAAGGCATAATACCGGCGGGGGAAACCTGCAATACCCACGTAGTGCATCGGGAAAAACACCAGATAAATACCCATGAAGGTGAGCCAGAAGTGAATATACCCCAGCTTTTCGTTCATCATGCGGCCGAACATCTTGGGAAACCAGTGGTATACACCCGCCAGCAAACCAAACGCAGAAGCTGCACCCATCACCAAGTGAAAGTGAGCCACCACAAAATAGGTATCGTGCAACTGAATATCCAGCGCGGAGTTACCCAATATCAAACCCGTCAGACCGCCCGAGATAAAGAATGATACCAGACCAATGGAGAACAGCATGGCCGGGGTAAAGCGGATATTCCCGCGCCACAACGTGGTGATGTAGTTGAACGCCTTAACGGCCGAAGGAACGGCAATGATAAGCGTCAGGAACATGAAAATAGACCCTAAAAACGGGTTCATCCCCGTTACAAACATGTGGTGCGCCCATACAATAAAGGCCAGAAAAGCAATGCCCATCATTGAGGCAATCATAGCCCGATAGCCGAAAATTGGCTTGCGCGAATTGGTGGCTATAATTTCTGAGGTCATACCCAAAGCGGGTAACAACACGATGTACACCTCAGGGTGACCCAGGAACCAAAATAAGTGTTGAAACAAGATAGGACTGCCGCCCACGTTGGGGAGTGCCTGGCCATCAATGTAAATCTCGGACAGATAGAAACTGGTGCCGAAACTACGGTCGAAAATCAACAGCAGGGAAGCCGACAGAAGCACCGGGAATGAAATCAACCCCAGAATGGCCGTTAGGAAAAAAGACCAGATGGTGAGGGGCAATTTGCTGAACGACATGCCGCGCGTCCGCAGGTTAATGACCGTGGTGATGTAATTGATACCGCCCAATAGTTGCGAAACAATGAACAGGGCCATGCTGATGAGCCACATGGTCATACCGCCCTTGCCGCCGGGGCTTGCCTGGGGCAAGGCACTCAGGGGCGGATATACGACCCAGCCGCCACCAGCTGGTCCAGTCTCAATAAACATTGAAGCGAACATGATCACACTGGCCACAAAGAAAAACCAGTAGGAGAGCATATTTAAAAAACCCGATGCCATATCCCGAGCCCCAATTTGCAGCGGAATCAGAAAATTGGAAAACGTACCGCTCAGGCCAGCCGTCAGCACAAAGAACACCATAATGGTGCCGTGCATGGTCACCAGGGCGAGGTAAAAGCTTTTGTCGAGTTTGCCGGTTTCATCGATCCAGTTACCCAGAATGGGGCGTAGAAATTCCATTTTCATATCGGGAAAACCCAACTGAAGCCGGAATATTACCGAAAGGCTGATGCCAATTATGGACCAGAGAATACCCGAAATGAGGTATTGTTTGGCAATTGTTTTAT
>JAYVAP010000086.1:0-7806 GCA_043750915.1 Spirosoma sp.
CACTGATAACTGGTCACTGTTTACTGCTCACTGAAATTACCAGTCGGCGGCTGTTTTATTAAATATATCCAGCACAATCTGATCTAAGATTTTGGGAACCAGGCGATTTTCGTTCTGGCTGAGGGTTTGGTTCTGCGGAAAGTCCTGATAAAACGAAAACGACTGCTCAAAATTTTTGGTTTCATCTTTGTTGTTATAAAACCGGGCCAACACCGTGATTTGCAGCCGGTTAACTCCCGCCTGGTCCTGCGCCGTGGGGGCAACGGGTAGCAGGTCGTAGCCGGTAATGTTGCCCTCCAGAACCATATCGCCATTGGTGGGCACAATTTTCAGGCTCGTATAACGCTGGTAATATTCTTTCAGTTTTTCGTTGAAAGTCAGCGGTAAGTTGGCCGGTCCGCCCGCCGTGGACAGCGTGAAGTTATTGACTGTCACGCTTTTTATATCCGGCGACAGGGTTGTTCCCGTAAACGAATATACCCCGCAGGAAACCAGTGTCAGCCAGCAGCCCGCCGTGAACAGCAGACCCATCCAGCGTTTATTCCTCGTCAATTTCATACTGCTTGATTTTACGGTATAACGTCCGCTCGGAGATGCCGAGTGCCTGGGCGGCATACTTTCGTTTGTGGTTATTGCGCCGGAGTGCTTTCAAAATCATTTCCCGCTCCTGTCGTTCGAGCGAGAGCGAATCGTCGTCTTCGGTTTCGTGGGTCACGTCTTCCACCGTTACCTCATTCACATCGCCGTCAACGTCGTCGTAGTGCTGCACGGGTGGGTGGCTGCCGTAGGTTTCGGCGGTCGGGCCGGCAGTCCGGGAAATAGTGGGCCGGCCATCGGGCATCCCACTCGGAGCGGGCAAAAAGCGTGTTGGGTTGCCCTCGCCCGGCGGGCGGTTTTCTGCGTCGGCCGGAATAGACTCGAACAGGTCTTTGTGGGTGTTCAGAATCTGGCGGCCATCTTGCTGGTTGCCCAGCACATCGCGAACGAGTTTTTTGAGGTCGTTCATATCCCGGCGCATATCGAAGAGCACTTTGTAGAGCAGTTCGCGCTCCGAGAAGTTTTCGGCACCGGGGCCGTGGGCCTGCGGAAACAGGGCCAGCGACCGGTTGGGTTGCGGGGGCTGGGGCAGGTATTTGGCCAGTGTTTCGGTTTCCAGCGGCTTCTGCTGTTCCGATTCCAGGATGGAGACCTGCTCGGCAATATTTTTGAGCTGCCGGATATTACCCGGAAACGGAAACGTAATCAGGCGTTGTTTGGCCCCTTCGGTCAGTTGGAGGGGTTTGATGCGGTAACGTTCGGCAAAATCGGTCGTGAACTTGCGGAAAAGTAGTTCGATGTCGGTGCCGCGCTCGCGCAGGGGCGGCACAAAAATGGGCACCGTGTTGAGTCGATAGTAGAGGTCTTCCCGAAATTTGCCTTTCTCAACGGCATCCAGCAGGTTAACATTGGTGGCGGCCACCACGCGCACGTCGGTTTTTTGGGTTTTGGATGAGCCAACGCGAATAAACTCGCCGTTTTCGAGCACCCGCAGCAGCCGGGCCTGCGTGCCGAGGGGCATTTCGCCAATTTCATCCAGAAAAATGGTGCCGCCGTTGGTGGTCTCAAAATAGCCCTTGCGTGCGTCGACGGCCCCCGTGAAGGCCCCTTTTTCGTGGCCAAACAGTTCGGAGTCGATGGTACCCTCGGGAATGGCTCCGCAGTTGATGGCAATAAACTGCCCGTGTTTGCGAGCACTCAGGCTGTGAATAATTTTGGAAAATGATTCTTTGCCACTGCCGCTTTCGCCCGTTATCAGCACGGTAAGGTCGGTAGCGGCCACCTGCATGGCCACGTTGATGGCATAGTTGAGGGCGGGCGCATTGCCAATAATGCCAAAGCGTTGTTTCACGCTGAGTATTTCGGGGTTGTTCATCTATCGCAGCAACATAAAAGTGGACAGGGGCATACAAATGAGCCGTTCATCGTCAACAACAACATCGTCGTGTTTGGTCAGCACAAGGCCAAAGGAGGCCTGGTTGATGGGCCGGTCCAGAAACTCGATGATGCCCCTTAAATCCTGCTGACGAACGGTGGTTCGGTATTTTACTTCAATGGGTACGCGCTGATTCCCTAAAATCATAACAAAATCAACTTCTTTATTACTTTGTTTGGCTGGTAGCCAGGCAATGTCTAAACTGGTTATGGCCGATAATACGGTACCCACAGTGCTTTCGGCAATGTAGCCCGCCAGCATGGCCTCTGATTCATTGGCTGGGGCAACCAGGCTGATTCGCTCCTGTAGCCAGCTGGCCCGCAGCGCGTGATCGACCAAGCAGATTTTGGCGTTGCTGCGCTGCTTTTTCAACCGTATTTCCAGGGGATTAACCAGCCGAATGAGCAATGTTTCGGCCAGAAAGTTGAGGTTGGCCCGCACACGGGCCGGACCAATATTGGCTGATAAACTCGCCTGCATATCGGTTGCCAGTTTGCTGATCGACGGTGCCTGCCCGGCATACCGACAGCATATTCTGAAAATTTCCTCCAGCAGCGGCTCGTCGCGTCTCCGGCCTTTTTTGCCCAGCCGGAGGTCGTGCTGAATCACCCGTTTAACAATGGTTTCGTTGAGCTGGTCGGCCAGGGCTTCCCAGGGAACATTGGGCCGGGTATGGGCCAGGGGATAGGCACCCACCTCGGCAAAATAGCCAAAAGCCGCGTCCCGAAATAGCTTCTGATCGGTGCCATGCGCTTTCAGACCCTGCCAGAACGACGGGTGTCCCAAAATGCTCAGGCCATTATCGGGCAGGTAGGGTGCGGGTGGGTCCATCCGGCGCAAGGCCCCGATTTCCGTCAGCGACAGTACCCCGGCTTCAATGGTGGTGATGCGCCCGGCCAGGCTGTCGCGCCCCCGCTCCAACCGGAGTGCCGAACTGCTCGTAACTAATAATTGGGTTGTGCTGGTATCGACCAAAAACTTCAGTTGTTCAGCCCAGTTTTTCAGGTTTTGAACTTCATCAAAAAAGAGATAAGCCTGCTCGTTGTCGCGGGCGGCTCCGTTTAGTGATTGCCCCAAAATATTCCGTTCATACCACTCTACTATCCGTAAAATAGGCTCGCCATATTCGCTAATGGCTTTGATGTCGTCAAACTGAACGCGTAAAATGCGTCTGGGTGCTACTCCCGACTGCAATAAATCGTCAATCACCTGTTCGCAGGCGGTTGTTTTTCCCACCTGTCTCGAACCCCTGACAACCACGATGGGCGCTAAATTCATCCGAAATCGACGCTGAATTTGGTCCACTAAATGACGACGGGTTACGGGCAACCGGCGCATGGCATCACCTTTCCACCACGGGTTGAGCCGTTGCAGGTCGAACTGCAGGTCCAAAGAAAGCTGATTTGCGATAAAAGCCATGGGCAAACGTTCTTAAACAGATGGATCGACGGCTTCGCCCCGCAGCGTAGCCGATGAACTGCTGGTTATCAGCACGTTGACATACTGGCCTTTGTGGAGGTTTCCCTTCGGAAAAACAACGATTTTGTTCTGGTCATTCCGACCAGCCAAAAAGTCGGGCGACCGTTTGGAGGGGCCTTCAACGAGCACGCGCTGCACCTGCCCGATATAGCGCTGATTGCGCTCGGCGGAGTGGGCCAGTTGTCGGTCGATGATCTCGGCCAGCCGCCGTTTTTTGATGGCCTCGGGGATGTCATCGGCATATTTTTTGGCTGCCAGCGTGCCGGGCCGCTCCGAGTAGGCAAACATGTAGGCGTAGTCGTAGCGCACATAGTCGAGCAGCGACAGCGAATCCTGGTGTTCTTCTTCGGTTTCGGCGCAAAAGCCCGAAATCATATCGGTTGAGATGCCGCAGTTGTCACCCAGAATCCGGCGGATGCTGTCAATTTTGTCGATATACCAGGGCCGGTCATAGGTGCGGTTCATGCGTTTAAGCACCCGGCTGTTGCCGCTCTGGGCGGGCAGGTGGATATAATTGCAGATGTTATCGTAACGGGCGATGGTATGGAGCACCTCGTCGGTAATGTCTTTGGGGTGTGAGGTGCTGAATCGTACCCGTAGTTCGGGGTTTATCAGCGCAACCGCTTCGAGGAGGTTGGCAAACCCCACCCTCGTTTCTTCGCTGATGGGGAGCGTTAAGCCACTGGTTGTCAGTGGTTCCTCTTTCCCTGACGGGGCGGGGTTCCATTTATACGAATCCACATTCTGGCCCAGCAGTGTAACCTCGCGGTAGCCCCGATCGAAGAGGTCCTGCGCTTCGGCCAGAATGCTGTAGGGGTCGCGACTGCGCTCCCGCCCCCGCGTGAAAGGCACTACGCAGAAACTGCACATGTTGTCGCAGCCCCGCATGATGGATATCAGGGCCGTAACACCGTTGGAATGCAGGCGGATGGGGGCAATATCGGCATAGGTTTCCTCGCGCGACAAGAACACATTTACTGCTTTCTGGCCCGACTCAGCTTCTTCCACCAGCTTTGGCATGTCGCGGTAGGCATCGGGTCCGGCTATAATATCAACCACTTTTTCTTCGTCCAGCAGCTGGGTTTTCAGGCGTTCGGCCATGCAGCCAAGCAGACCAACGAGCAGGCCGGGTTTTAGGCGTTTTAGGCCGGTGAGGTGCCGGAGCCGGTGGCGAACTTTTTGCTCGGCATTGTCGCGGATGGCGCAGGTATTCAAAAAAATAAGGTCGGCATTTTCGGCCGTGTCGGTGGTGGCAAAACCGGCATTGCGCATCACGGCCGCTACTACCTCGCTGTCGGCAAAGTTCATCTGGCAGCCATAACTTTCGATATAGAGCCGTTTTTTGCCCACCGCTATTTACTCCTCCGAGGTGCGCGGCAGATCAATCTGTTCCTTATCGGCGGGTTGTAATATTGTTAATTCGGGGAAGCGTTCCATAAAAGCGGGCCGGTGACCAATACAAAGCGGGGAAATTCCATCATAGCAGCGCAGTCCGATGATTGGATGGCCGTTGGTTTTAGCGATGACAAATTTACGAAGAAAAGGCCGATAAATGCTGTCATTTTGGCAGGAAAACCGCGCTTAAATTTGCTTAACTGAATGGGTTGTCGTGGGCAGCATCAGAAGGGATAACCGATACCGAAATTGATAACCAGTGGATTGGGGCCTTTGGAGAGCTGCCGCAGCGAAAACTTAGGCAGGATAAACCGGTCGTCGATCAGTTGTCCGTCCTGCTCGCTGATATACCGGCGGGCGGGGTCCCAGACTTTGATGCCGCCATCGAGCCGGATCAGGAAAAAAGAGAAATCGAGCCGCAGGCCCACGCCCGTGCCCACGGCAATTTGTGGCACAAAACTATTAAACCGAAAGATGCTTTGGGCACTGCCAGTGTTGTAGGGAAGCCGCCATACGTTGCCCGCGTCGATGAAAACGGCCCCGTCAACGTTGGCCAGCAGGCGAAACAGTCGGCCCCGCAGTTCGGCAGACCCTTCCAGCAAAAAGTCGCCGGGTTTCTCAAATGTATACAGAAACTGTTCGGCTCGTTTGGGGTCCTGCCGGTTAAAGGCGGGTTGGGCGGGGTTGTTGGGCGCGGGCTGGGGGTAGTCGGCACCGGGACCTAAGCGCCGGGGTAGCCAGGCCCGTATGCTGTTGCTGCCGCCAGCAAAGAACAGTTTCTCGTAGGGAGCGGTGCGCCCCGGTCCGTAACCATAAACCAGGCCCGTGTTCAGCCGGAATGCCAGCGTGGTGCGGGGGCGCAGGGGCACATAATGACGGTAGTCGATGCTGACTCTCAGGAACTTGTAATACTGAAGGCCGGTGCTGTCGGTGGTGCTGAAGAAACGGCGCAGCTGGGGTTCGGCAAACAGGTTCAGCGTTGTTCCGCCCGATTCGACCACCGTTCGCAGGAAATTGGCCCGCCGGTTTTGGCCCACCGTGTTGGTGTTGTAGGTATAGGCAAAACTGATGCCGGAGGCAAACGAACGCCGGAAACTCAGGCCAATGGTACTGCCCAGGCTCTGCTGGGTGGCCAGTATTTTTTGGAAGGCTGCGCTTATTTCGGCCTGCGTGCCCGGACCCGCGTTGATCAGGTTTACATCGGCCACCAGAAAGCTGAACTGCTTAGCCGGGGTGGTTTGCCAGTTGTAGGCCATGGTGGCCCGCAGCAGTGACCGCCGAAAATCGGGCCGGATGGTGTTGGTAAAACCCAAACTAACCTGCGTTCGGGGGTTGTAGGGGTTGAAGAGGAAGCGCACCCGGCCCGGAAAAATAATCTGCGGAAAAATAAGCGAGGTAGTCAGCCCCAGTTCCTGGGCGGTATAAACATCGTTGCGGCTCGTGGTCGAGCTGGCAAAACCGGTTTGCGCTTCTATGCCGTAGCGCAGGCTGGTTTCAAAGGTTTCCAGCCCGCCAAACAAATTTCTGACCCGGAAGGTGAGGTTGGCAAACGGCCCCGGATAGTTGTTCTGACTTTGGTAGAGCACAAAAATCCCGCCTTCCAGGGTGTATTCATACTTGTCTAAGGGCGTGGCCGTGATGCGTGTTTTGAGTTTCCGGCTGGTGGTGTCGGTAAAGTTCAGGTTTACGAATTTAAACTGGTTGAGCAAAAAAAGCTGCCGCTGCGTGTTGCGGTAGTTGGTTTGGCTGTAGAGTGCGCCCGGCCGCAGGGCAATTTTTCCGTCCAGTAGCCGCGCCGAGATGTCGCGCCCACCCAGCAGGTAGGTGATGGCATTGCGCCGAACCGTGTCGATGCGGGTGGCGGTGGCTGCGGGCTGGGTTTGGTCGGCGGTGATGCGCACCTCCACGGGGCCAATCTGGTAGAGCGGATGTGCCGCCTGGTCGGCCGGGTTTTTAATGGTCAGTCGCAAATCAACCGGTCGGCGCAGCGAGTCGGTGGCGGGCTGTCGTTCGCTGATCCGGCGGCTGGTATCGACTTCGGGATTGGGCATGTACTGCCGCGAGAAAGCGTAGTAGCCCTGATCGCGCAGGGCAGATTCGATCCTGATTTTTTCGGCGGCAATGTTGGGCGCGTCGTAGCGCTGGCC
This sequence comes from Spirosoma sp., assembly GCA_043750915.1. Taxonomy (GTDB): domain Bacteria; phylum Bacteroidota; class Bacteroidia; order Cytophagales; family Spirosomataceae; genus Spirosoma. Next base: position 6,994 of record JAYVAP010000086.1, read on the forward strand.
GGGAACCAGCGTTGACTGGCTGAGCGACTGCCGGATGAGCGAGTCGATGCGTGGGTCGTCGATCTGGTAGGTTATGTTTCGCAGGTAGAATCCGGCATTTTCGGTAAGGGTGTAGATGACCCGAATCTGACGGTGGCGGAGCGTATCGAGTTTATAGGCTGTCTGGGCGTTGAAAAAACCTTTGTCTGTCAGATAGCGCCCCATTTTGGCGGTGTTGGTGCGGGCATCCTGCTCCGAGAAGTAAGCCGGGGGTTCGCCGAGGTTGCGCATGACCCAGTTGCCGGTCTCAATTTTCTGGCGCAGCCGTTTGGCTCGCCGGGCAAAGTGCCGGTTCAGCCTTTTGAGGGCTTCGGGCTGGTTGGCAAGTTGCTGGCTTTGCTGGTCAAATTCGTTAGTTTTGGCCGCCAGTTCAGCCACAGCAGCCTCGCGGTTGAACCGGCGTGCACCCAGCTGATACCACCAGAGTTTAGGCGTGACGGGCAAACCCAGAAATCGGCGGTTTGGTTTCTGCGGAATCAGGCTTTCGAGTTCGCTCGTTGGCACCAGCCGGTTTCCCCGAACCACCTGCATACTCAGCACGGGTGCGGCTGGTTGTAGCCGTGCCGAGGTGAGGCAACCCCACTGGCAGACTGCCAGCAAGCCAGACACGATTAAACCCAGCAGGGACGGCGGTTGATGGGTATTCAACGAGAACCCACCAGCGAGCCGACCAGCCAGTTTCAGCCACCAAATTCCCCGGATACGTTTCATGCTTTCCAAAAATCAGATCAAATACATTCAGTCGCTCCACCAGAAAAAATACCGGCAGCAACA
>JAYVAP010000087.1:0-4194 GCA_043750915.1 Spirosoma sp.
GTGTTGTACGGCCCTTTTTTGAAGTCGACACCCGCTACCAATTCCGGAATCACAAAGTGCAGGTCGGCGTAGCCCTGCCCGTGCGCGTGCGACACCATATTAACCGGCATTCCGTCGACGGTTAGGCGGATGTCGGTGCCGTGGTCGAGGTCGAAGCCCCGCAGGAAAATCTGCTCTGCTTTGCCGCCCCCCGCGTGCTGGCCGATGAAGAGACCCGGCACCATCCGAAGAATTTCCTGCGAGTTGGTGATGGGCCGTAGTTTTATGTCGACGCTGCTGATCAACTGCTGGTCGTGTGCCCGCACCGACGATACCACGATTTCGCTCAGCTGAACCGGTGCCGTGGCAAGGGCCGTTTTCACCACCGTCGTCTGGTCGTCCTGCACCGTGGCCACCACCACGAGCCGCACAAATCCCACGTGCGAAAGTTCGATTTTGTAGGGAGCCGCCACCAAATTATCGAAGCGATATTGCCCTAATTCGTTGGTGACAGTGGCTTTGCCCAGCCCGGTAAGCTGCACGCTGACCCCACGCAGGGGCAGGTTGGTGGCCTGGTCATATACCAGCCCCGACACGGAGCCAAGGTGGGCATAGACGTGTGCGCTAACGAATAAAGTCAGCAGAAAAAAGAAAAAAATTTTCATGAAATTGAGCGTTTACCGGATCATCCAGAAAAAACCGGGCACACCTCCGCAACAGCTGTCGGCAGGAATGGCGGGCAGCGTTGCTTACAAGATGAACTTCGGGTTTGTTTTGCGGGCTTCGGCCAGGAGTTTGTTGCTGGCTACAACGTTACCACGCGCTAACTCGATAGCCCCGGCGCGTTGCAGCAGTTCGGGATCTTTCAGGCCCGTGCGCAAGGCAGTCTGCATGTGCTGCTGGGCATTTTTCAGGTTTTTCTGGTTGAAATAGACCCAAGCCAAGGCGTGGTTGACATCGATATTTTTGGGTCGTTTGGCATATTCGCGCATGCCATAAACAAGGGCTGAATCGAGCTGGCCCATTTTGGTATAGAGTTTGCAAAGTTCCAGGTCTACCGAATGGCCCGATTGGGCATCTTCGTCGAGCATTTTTATCACCTCGGCATATTTGCGTTTTGCTTTGTCTTTATCGCCCTGAAGCGCATAAATTTCGGCCATTTCTTCGTGGAAAGAAAATTCGGGCATTATTTTGGCTGCCTTCTCCAGAGCTGCCAGTGCGGGCACATATTGGTTTCGGGCTTTGTAAACCTGGGCTTTGCCCCGAAGCGCAAACGCGTAGCTGGGCCGGATGCTCAGAATACCATCGTACTGCTGCTCGGCTTTGGCCAGCTGACCCGTTGTTTCATACAAATGGCCAAGCGTGTTTTTACTCCAGCACTGCGGCTCCGAACCGGGCAAACCTGCCTGCACGGCCAGTTTCATGGCCTCGATGGAGCTGGGGTAATTGCCGTAAATTTCGCGCAGGTAAGAGGCCCTCGAATACGATTCGAGCGACGGTTTTAGCGCCTGCATCTTGTCTGACATGGCCACGGCTTCTTCGTAATTACCCAACTCCACGTTGGCATCGACCAGCACCCCATAGACGTAGGCATTGCTGGGGTTTATCTGGCGGGCTTTTTCGGCCAGGTCGCGGGCTTCGGCAAACTGATGTTGCGACATTTTCACGGATGACTTAAAGGTGGTAGCCTCAAAGTTTTTCGGGTCGATGGTGAGCACGCCATCCAGAATTTTAAGGATAGCGGGGTAATAATACGGGTGTTCGCCGGTGATGCGGGCCTCCGAGAGGTAGATCACCGCCACCTGAAGCCGGGGTTTTACCTCATTGGGTTTCTCCTTGATTTTGGCGACCAGTTCGGCAACTTTCTCTTTGGTTTTAGGCCACTCGACGGCCCCGGCCAGTTCGCCCCGGCGTTCGTAGAGGGGCGGAATGCCTGAGTTGGAACCCGTCGATCCGGCGGTTTCCTGATCTGCCTTCTGACCGTTTTTGCAACCCATCTGCATGAGCAGAAACAGCACCATCAAAAATGTAGTGTATGTTTTCATAGAAGAATTTTCAGGGATGTGGTTTTCTAAGTCGTGGTTGAACATCGCACAAAATGAATGCGTCGTTCAACCACGAATTAAAAAACCTTCAAACCGTTTTTAGTTGCGGATAATTTTAACCGTCTGGCGGTTTGTTGGGGTGGTCACCTGCAGGAAATAAACACCTGCCTGTTGCCCTAAGCGAACAGTACGGCGTTCGGTTGCGCCCGCTTCGCCAATGGTTTGCTGACTAATCAAGCGGCCCGCGCTGTTGGTTATGCCCAGCCGCACCAATTGCCCGGCCGCTCCGCTCACCTCAACCGCCACCTCATCGCCCATGGTTGGGTTGCCCATAACCCGGACCTTCAGCGGCTCCAGCCCTTCAGACGTGCCTAAGCGTCCACCCTGACCGCAGGGGGTGCGGAAGTCGAAACTGAACGTTACTTCCGACATAGGATCGCCTACGTAGCGGGCATAAATGGTCAGGAATTTTCGGCTGCCAACGTCCCGGCGCAGTTCGGCTTCGACTTGCCGGTTTACGCTGGTACTGTAATTACCAACGCCCGGCGACATGTATTCGACCATCCGGTTAGGGTCTCCCCCAACGCGCCCGAAGGTGATATTACCCGTCTTGCAGTCGTAGCTGACCACCGTTGCTGCCAGCGGCTGGCTGGGCGTAGAGGGGGCCGTTGGTCCTGCATACTGGTTGCCCCGGAACGCCCGCCAGGGGTGTTGCTCATAGGGGAAACTCGTCCGCAGTGTCGTATCGTTTTTGGTAACGCCCGCGTCGAAGGTCAGCACCTTCAGCAGGTTGGGTGTAACAGGACTGGGCGATGTTTTAGGGTCATAGTCATCATACCACAGACCAATGGCCGCCAGCACCACACCGCCCACAGCCTGTAGCTCAATGGTAGTCACGTCATCTTCCAGCCGCCGTCCATTAGGAAAGCCATCCATGTTAGGAATGAACTGCAACGCCGTTGAGCCGTTGAAACGGGCATCGGTCAGGCCCAACACGGCGGCCTGCACCAGACCCAGCGAGCTGAAGTCGGCACTTTTGCGGTCCGTGGCGGGCACGGCCATGTTCAGCCGCAACAAATCGCCCAGCGTGGGCAGGAAGTTGTTGATAAATGGCTTGCCCATGGCCAGGGGGTTTCCTTTTTTACCCGTTGCCAACTGATAAGGAGCCAGGTTGGGCACGCCCGTGTAGAAAATAGGCAACAGGTCCACCGCCCGGGGGCTTTTGTTGTCGGGCAGCAGCACACCGCCGAAAGCCGCTTCGGCCAGGGCCGTTCCATCCAGGGCGGCATTGCCTTTCAAACCGAACAGGCCGGGCTTGCCGTTGCGAAAGTCGAATGAACCCAACGATTTGCTTTGGATGCGCAGCGGGGCCAGGCCCGGTACGGCGGCACCAAACTGCGAATCATCCATGTAAAGGGCCAATTCCGGGTTGGTGAAATACTTGGCAAAAGCCAGGTCCTCCCCGTTGTAAGGGGAAGCGGCATTCCACTTGTCCTTCATGCCAATGGGAATAACAGCTTCGTTGGTCAGGGGCATACCCAACCGCGATACCTGCACCCACTTGCCGTCAAAGCCAATGTCGTTATCGGCATAAATTGTTCTGATCTGCTTACGACTGGCCGAAGCATATACGCCAATGACATAGTCGGAGTCGAGAATGTTGGTTGCCTGGGCCACCGTCTTACCGCCTTTTTGCAGGGTAGCCACGGGCACCTCAATGACGATGGAATGGCAGTTGAACTTGGCCACGGCATCCCGGCCACTACCCGGACGCACATTGCCGAGGTCGAAAATCCCCCCCAGGTCCACAAAGAATGGATCATCTACGGGGCCGCAGAAAATTTTCTCGCCCGTGCTGGCCATTTTGATCGATTTCTGAACCAGTTCTTCGTACGACGAAGCGCCCAAACCCACCGTTGTGTTCTCAATGGAACGCGGGCCTATATTGGGCGGTGCCACCATGCCATCGGAAATGATGGTCGAGAAGGTGCGTCCGCCATCCATACTGCGTTCGCAGATATAGGTCGTTTTCAAATTCTCTTTGCCCAGCCGGATCAGAAAAAACGTGGTGGGATCCTGGTTCATTTTCGTAAAAGTGAACCTATATACGATGTCATCGCCGTTGGTCGATGCGTTGTTATCGACGTGGATTTCGTACCGGATATTCTCG
>JAYVAP010000088.1:0-8952 GCA_043750915.1 Spirosoma sp.
GCCAGGGAGTGAATGCTCAGGGGGTGGCCCAGGTTAGTGGTGATGGAATATTCCGGGCGGGGCCGCACGCACCCTACCGCCAGTCGGAGCGCCGGGACATTTACCAGCAAGAAGCGCAGCGGCTCATCGACGAGGGGAAAGCCTATTACGCCTTCGACACGCCCGCCGACCTGGATACCATGCGGCAACGGCTCGAAGCCGCCAATGCCCCCGCTGCCCAGTATAACGCCATTACACGGATGCAGATGCGCAATGCACTGACCATGAGACCCGACGAAGTGAAAGCGCAGATAGCCGGTGGCGAACCCTATGTGATCCGGCTTAAAACGCCCCGCAAAGAAGAAGTTCGGCTCAACGACCTCATCCGGGGCTGGGTCAATGTGCATTCGTCGGCCATCGACGACAAAGTCCTGCTTAAGTCCGACGGTTTGCCAACCTATCACCTGGCCAATATCGTCGACGATCATCTCATGGAGATTACGCACGTGATCCGGGGCGAGGAGTGGTTGCCCTCAGCTCCGCTCCACGTGCTGCTCTATCGGTATCTGGGCTGGGAAGAAACCATGCCGCAATTTGCCCACCTGCCGCTGCTGCTGAAACCCGAAGGCAACGGCAAACTCAGCAAGCGCGATGCCGATCTGGGCGGTTTCCCCATTTTTCCCCTGCAATGGACTGATCCAGCCACGGGTTTGGTGGCCAAAGGGTTTCGTGAGGAGGGCTACCTGCCCGAAGCCACGGTTAACTTTCTGGCCCTGCTGGGCTGGAATCCCGGCACCGAGCAGGAACTCTTTAGCATGGATGAACTGATCGCGAGTTTCGACCTGGCGCAGGTACACAAAGCCGGGGCGCGGTTCGATATTCAGAAGGCACAGTGGTTCAACCACCACTATGTGCGGCTGCGGCCCAACACCGAGCTGGCTCCCGCCGTGCAGCAAGCGGCCGAAGCCGCCGGGTTCGACTGCCCACCCGCCAAGGCCGAAAAAATTGTGGCACTGCTGAAAGATCGTGTCAGCTTCGCCCGCGAGATTTTTGCCGAAGCCCACACGATCTTTAACGCACCTACCACCTACGACGAAGCCATTGTGGCTTCGAAGTGGAACAGCGATGCCCGGCAGGCCGTGACCGCCTTCCGCGACGCGCTCCAGACAGCCAATGGCGAATTTGTGGCCGATGCTATCAAACATACACTGGCACATGCCATGACCCAGGCGGGCATCAAACAGGGCAAAATTATGCAGGCCATGCGGTTGGCCCTCACCGGCACCGGTGTCGGTCCCGACCTAATGCTGACTATGGAAATTATTGGCCCGGAAGAAACGATTGCGCGATTAGAAAAGGCACTGGGCACGTTGCCAATGCCGGTGAAATAAACAACGGGTTGTATCCAACGTTGATCAGGCAGATAAATCCGGATTTTAAAAAATTAAATTTGCTGAAACCCGTTTAGAACGTACTAACTTTCCGAGCCGTCCAGGCGGCACTAATCACAGGTATGGCGAAGAAAAAGATTAATCCCGACGAAAACGAAAAGCCCCGCGTTCATAAAGAACTCGAAGGATTCGATATTCAGATTAACTCATTTGGCGAAATCACGACGAGTTTCGACATCGACAAAATCAACCAGTTTCTCAATAAAACGGTAGACGATAAGAAACTTCGCCACCGCACCGACCTGAATCTAAAGGGCGATGCGGACACGCCGAAAGCGGATGCTGACCCAAAAGCCGACGACAATGATGAACGGCCTGTTGCCACCGATATTGATCCTGATGTGAAACCGAAACGATAAGGTTTCAGGCCGGTCGCGCATTTTTCAGGCCGTTCGTACGAAAAATGTCGGACTGGCTTGGGTATATTTTGTAGTTTCGACGCAATTAACAAGCACCCAACCCGCGAAACAAGACCATGTATTCTCACGAAATCGACTACAAAATTATCGGCGAAGATATTCAGATCGTCGAAATTGAACTGGACCCTAACGAAACCGTCATTGCCGAAGCGGGTTCCATGCTGTATATGGAAGACGGCATCGAGTTTGAAACCAAAATGGGCGATGGCTCGCAGCCCGACCAGGGATTTCTGGGCAAATTGCTGCAGGCGGGTTCGCGCGTGATCATGGGTGAGTCGCTGTTTATGACGCACTTCACCAACCGGGGCACGGGCAAACGGAAGGTTACGTTTGCCGCACCTTATCCCGGCACGGTTATTCCCATCAACTTAGCCGGCATCAACGGAAATACGCTCATTGTGCAGAAAGACGCTTTTCTGTGTGCGGCCCTGGGTACCAAAATGAGCATTCATTTCAACAAGCGAATGGGCGCGGGTTTTTTCGGGGGCGAAGGCTTTATTCTCGAAAAAATTCAGGGCGACGGGATGGCCTTTATCCACGCCGGTGGTGTGGTCATTGAGCGGACGCTGAACAACGACATGCTGCGGGTAGACACGGGCTGCGTGGTGGGTTTCGAGCCGAGTGTCAACTTCGATATTCAGCGGGCAGGCGGCCTGCGAAGCATGGTGTTTGGGGGCGAGGGACTGTTTCTGGCCACCCTGCGCGGCACGGGCAAAGTCTGGATTCAGAGTATGCCCATTTCAAAACTGGTACAGCGGCTGTCGCCCGGCGGTGGGCAAGGCAGCAAAGAAAGTGGCTCCGTACTGGGCAAGCTGGGTGGTCTGCTGGATTAACCATGCCGAAGTTAGCCGTGTACGGAAATCTGGTGTTTTACATCTTTGCCTATGACCTCATCGAACGGATGCACGTTCACGTATCAAACACAAAAAGCCGGTCAGGTAAACCGGCAAAAATATGGTTAGACACGCTGGAGGTCTTTGAGTCCGGGAATTTAACGAAGAAAGAAATTTCTCGGGCCTTAGCCTTGTTAGCCACCAACAAGGAAACGCTTAAAGGGTCGATTCTTCGATTCGCAATAGAAGGAAAGACGAAAACGGTAAACTTACGATGAGAGACGTTGGATTTAATTCAGTAAAACCTGAGTGCTTGCGGGTGTCCTTTTTAAGGCCAGGCTATGTTACGCTGCACTTGGCAGATGGCCGCATTTTGGCGGCACCGCTCTCCCGCTTTCCCGGAATAGCCGCCCTTAGTTCTTCTCAACGGCGACAGTACCATATTGCCGATGGCGACATACTGATGTTCCGCGATGACGATGAGGTGTATCATATTCAGGACTTTTTAGGAACCTACGAAACAAACGCTTACCAATCGCCCGGCAAACAACAAGCCCGCACAGTGGTAGCGGCATAAATAATTTATACGATGGACATCATTTGCACAAACGACAAGTTTCCCGCGCCCGTGCTGGCATTTTATTCGGAGTTTGGCATCCAAACCCCCAAACAGGATCAGTTATACAGCGTTCGTCAGGTGAAACGCCATACTACGGGCGAAACCGGGGTGCTGCTCAACGAAATCAATAACCCCGATGTGCCGGTGAAACACCCGGTGATGGGCGAAATCTGGTTCGAGCCAACTTTTAACATCAACCGATTTGCCACGCTCATGGGCCAGCCGGTGCGGCAGGAAGAGATGGAAGATGTGAACGTTTGAGTAATTACAGCAAACAGTATGCTAAAAAAGTCACTCCATTATGTCGGGGTGACTTTTTTATTTGCCTATATTTCGGAAACATGAACTCATCGAACTAAATGTGCCGGACGCTATGAAAAAAACTATTCTGGTACTTGCTGCATTGGTTACGCTGGTATCGATTACGACTTATGCACAGGACACGACCCGGCACACGATGTCCGGGATTCGCTTCAGTGCGGATATGCCAATTACGCATAACGCCAGCCTGACGCGCATTCAGAACAAACTGGTGCAAACCGGTCTTAACGCGGATGGCGTTGGCGACCTAATATTCAACTTCGCGATCTCATCGGTGCGCGACGGCCCAAAGTGGATGACCGAAACGCGTTTAATCGGTACGCTAACCAGCGAAGACGGGCCGGTAGTGGGCGGGGCCATCCAGCGGGGGCGGCTTTACGGCTTCGGCATCGGCGTATCGGAAATGTACAAAGTAATTAGCACACGTCGGTTCATCGCTGGGGTGGTGGGTGGATATGACGCTATGTGGTACCGGCTGTCGTTGCTACCCGTAGATCGTGATAACGTGTTGCTTGCCAATATTGCCAGGAACCCAGCAGTCTATAATCCAATAAGGTTTCGACACGGATCTTATTTGAACTTGCAGGGCGGCATTGAGGCTAACCTGCGTGTGTACTGGTTCAAAAAGGCGTATGAAGAAATACGCTTTGGTGGGCGCGTCGGCTACCAGCTTCCTTTCCTGTGGAACAAGCAGTGGGAACTCAACGATGGTACGGTGGCTGACTTGCCCTCGTTTAGGGCCAACATGCTTTATTATCAGTTTGGCCTTACTTTTTTTCCGAAGAAGCAGAAAAAGAAGCCTTGATGCCCGCTTCAGTGGAGGGGCATGCTTTTTACTTTGCCGCCCGAAACGTCGTTGATGCCGTACTGAATCATAAACGCGTCGGGGTCTATTTCGTTGATGAGCGCTTTAAGTCGCCCAATTTCGAGCCGTGTAATCACCGTATAAAGCACATCGTGGGCTTCCTGGCGGGTTCCCTGCTTACCATGCCCCTGCTGACCCGCCAGCACCGTTACGCCCCAGCCCATGTCGGCCAGCCGCTGCTGAATCTGAGGATGATGAGCTGATACAATCAGAACGGCGGTGTATTCTTCCAGGCCATGCACCAGAAAGTCGATCATTTTAGAAGCCGCAAAGTAGGTAATGATGGAGTACAGCGCGAGTTCAATGGTCAGGAAAAAGGCAGCCGCGCCAAATATAAAAACGTTCAGCAACAGAATGACATCGCTCACTTTGAGCAGGTGGCTGCTGCGACTGATGAGAAGCGCGGCAATTTCGGTACCGTCCAGAACGGCACCCCCCCGCATGGCCAATCCAATGCCGACACCAATGAAAAAGCCGCCGAAAACCGCCGTTAGCAGTAGGTCGGGCGTAACATCGGGATAGGGAACAACGGTAATACACACCGCCAGGCCAATGATGGCTACGGCACTTTTCAGCGCAAACTGCCCGCCAAGTTGTTTATAGCCCAGCGCAATAAAAGGTAAGTTGATAACCGGAATCAGCACGGCCAGGGGCCAGCCAAGGGTGCTGGCCAGCAACATCGACACCCCCGTGACACCCCCATCGATGAAGTGGCTCGACAGCAGAAACCCTTTCAGGCCCATGCCCGCGCTTAAAATGCCCAGCACGATAAGAGCAGCGTTCTTTACGGGCTGGAACCAGACAGGTCGTTGAGACATTAGGCGGGGTTTTTGGGTTAAACTAAAAGAGCAACGTAAATCGTTTCTTCAAGGTTATACGTTTTTTATGAAATCAGTCCAATACGTTGCCTGTTTTCTGGTTTTGCTGATGACCGCCTGCGGCAGTAATACCACCGATACATACGTGCCGAAGCCAAAAGCTTACCCGCGTTTCGATTTGCCTGCGCCCACCTATGTCCTCCTGCCGCCCGTGCATCCCTACCAGTTTGAGTACAACCGCGCGGCCCGGATTTTGCCCGATACCTTCGCCCGGGCCGAGCCGCACTGGATTTTTATTAACTATCCCGCCTTTCATGCCAGCGTTCAGCTGACCTATAAACCACTGAACAACAACATGAACCGGCTGCGCGGGCTGCTCGAAGATTCGTATAAGCTGGCGGCCCGCCATAATATTAAAGCCTACGCCATTGAGCAGCGGACCCTCAAACTGAAGTCGGGCTTGGAGGCCAGCCTGATAGATTTGTCGGGCGAGGTGCCCAGCCAGGTTCAGTTTGTTACAACTGACTCGACCACCCATTTCCTGCGCGGTGCCCTATACTTTAACACGGCCACCCAAAACGATTCGCTGCAACCCATCATCCAGTATATTCGCACCGACATTTTACACCTGCTGAACACCCTCAAATGGCGCGGGCCGGCCGCAAAGCCCTGAATCATCTTCTATGAAAACTTTTTTCGCTCTCCTCGCCTGCCTTTGTTTTTCGCTGCCGATGGCCAGGGCGCAAACCAAAAAGCCGCCAGCAAAACCCGTTCCCAAAACTGCTGTTCCGGCCGCTAAACAGCCGGGCGAAGCTCTTTATAACCAATACTGTCTGGCTTGTCACCAGGTCAACGGCTCAGGCGTGCCTAACCTGAACCCACCCCTGCGCCAGACAGACTGGGTGCTGGGCGACAAAACCCGGCTTATCAACGTGCTGCTGAAAGGCCTGCAGGGCCAGGAAATTGAGGGCGACGTGTATGATAACGCTATGCCCGCCCATGATTTTTTGACCGATACCCAGATTGCCAGCGTGCTCACTTACATCCGCAGCAGTTTCGGCAACAAAGCCGATGCCATTTTGGCCGATGAGGTGAAGGCGGTACGGGCCGGTAAGTAGTCCGAACCTAACCGTTCGGGAATAAATAGTTTTCTTTCGACAGGCCTAATTTATGGCAGAACGCATCAGCTACGGCAAAACGGGATGGGGGCAGCAGTGGCTCAACGCCCTCACTCAGATCGACATGGCCAACCGCCTGCCACGCGGCAAAACCTACGCCAACAAAGGAGCAGTGCAGGGGCTGAAAATCGACCGTAATCAGATCAGCGCGTCGGTTAAAGGTTCGGCTCCCCGGCCCTACCGCGTCAAGCTATCTGTGCCGCTGCTTACCGATCAGGAAAAAGATTTTTTGCTGACCGAAATTCGCGATAATCCGGCTGTTCTGGCGCAGCTGCTTAACCGGCAACTCCCCGGCGAACTAACCGAGTTTGCCCAAAAACGCGGTATTCGGCTGTTCCCGCGCACATTTGAGGACCTGACCATGGGTTGCTCCTGCCCCGACTATGCCATTCCCTGTAAGCACCTGGCAGCGGTTATTTACATCATTGCCAACGAAATTGACCGAAATCCGTTTCTGGTTTTTCAGCTGAAAGGCCTGGATATTCTCACCGAGCTGCAAAAATCCATGACCGATTCGTCGGACCGGTCTGCCGGTGGGGGCAATGCGCTCGGCGGGAGTATGGAAACGGTGCTGTCGTTGAAGGACCTCTGTACCGATGATATTCCCGACGAAGACGAAAACTGGAGACCCGACGAGGCCAGCCGCGCCGGTCTCAATTTTTCCACTATCCCGCCCCTGGCCGATCAATTGCTTGGGCTGCTGGCCCCGGAGGTGACCTTTGCAAAGAGCGATTTTCATAAATCACTCACCAAAGCCTATAAACTCTTTGGTAAGGCAGATGCCCGCCTGGTAATTGCCAAACGAACCGCCACCAGCGGGTTTCCCGACCCCAGCGACAGTATTGAGTTGCAGACAGACGAGGTGATGGAGTTGCGCAAGATCAACGTCTTTAGCGAACGCGGTGAACCCCGGCCACTCAAAGACCTCACCATTAATGATTTAATTGACTGGCTCGCCACCCTGACCGAGGGCGACTGGGCCGAAATGAGTGATTCGGTACGGGCTTTATACCTGACACAGCAGTTTGCCGCCGTGCTCCTGCGCCGGGGGGCGGTGGTGCCGCAACTCCTGCGCGTGGGCGTTGCGCAGGAGCAACACCGGATGCGGTGGCTGCCCGCCACACTCAACGAAACGGTCCGCAATCTAACTGCCCAACTTGCCACGCAGCTGCCGCCAACCTTGCTGACGGTGCGGTGGCAGAAAGATATTCTCGCCCTGACCGGCGGGCAGCAGGTGCTCATGCTTTGCTCGCTGCTGATGCGCCGAAGCATCCGCCAGGCAACCGTTGAACTCTGGGAACGCTGGCCGCTGGAAGATGCCGACCGGCTGTTCTTTGGGGTTGAGACGCTGCGGTTCGAGGGATTTGGCAAACGGGAAATACCGCTGGCCATGCAGCTCTGGCTCAACGATTTTTTTCTGGCCCACAAACGTTTTGTGCCCATATTGACGGTCGAAGACAGCGAACTGGGCAATGAATTTCGGTTGAGTTTACTGATCCGAGACCGGGAAACGTCCGATGCAACGGCCCCCATTCCGCTACCCGATCTGTTGACTCAAAAACAGTATGCGGACATACGAATGGCCGTTTTGCAGGATTTATTAGTGCTCTCCCGGCATTTCCCCGATCTGGCCAAACTAACCCAAAAAAAGGGTCCTGCTTACCTGATTTATAAACCGCAGGATTTTGTGAAAGTCCTGCTCGATACACTGCCCCGGATGCAGTTGCTGGGTATTGCGCTGCTGTTGCCCCGCTCGCTCCGCCACTGGGTTCGGCCGCAGGTGGGCGGGCGGCTCAAAGCCAAAGTTACGGCCAGCGATGCCTTCATGCGGCTCGATGATATGCTCACCTTCGACTGGCAGGTGGCCCTGGGCGACGAGATGGTGAGCGTTCGGGCGTTTCAGCAACTGGTTGCCAACTCGACGGGTTTGGTCAAAATAAAAGATCAGTACGTCCTGCTCGACCCCGCCGACCTGACCAAACTCTACAAACAACTCGAAAATCCGCCCGAACTCACCGGCTCCGAACTCCTGCGGGCCGCCCTGACGGAAGAATACAAAGGTGGTCGGCTGGGTATTTCGGCGGAGGTGCGGCAACTCATCAAAAAATTTACCGACAGCCCCGAGCAGGCACTCCCCCCCACCCTCAACGCGCAGCTGCGACCCTACCAGCAGCGTGGCTACGACTGGCTCGTTAAGAACACGGCCCTCGGCATGGGCAGTCTGCTGGCCGACGACATGGGCTTGGGTAAAACCCTGCAAATTATTGCCTTGTTGCTGAAATTCAGGCAGGAAGGACGTTTCAAAAAGCAAAAGGGCCTGATTGTTCTGCCCACGACGCTGCTCACCAACTGGCAAAAAGAAATGGCCCGGTTTGCACCGGACCTACAGGCGCGGATCTACCACGGGCCGGGCCGCAAACTACCTGACCCATCCGACCCCTACGACCTCTTGCTGACAACCTACGGCGT
>JAYVAP010000089.1:0-5730 GCA_043750915.1 Spirosoma sp.
CCGGTATTGTCCCACTCGCCAATCCCGATAGTGCTATCACCTTGCGGTATACCGACTTTTATGGCGTAGTCCGCACGGCTATCGAAGGGCGTCCGCTCCAGTCGCAATATACCACCGACTATGCCGGTGTGAACCCCGCTACGGGCCGACCCATGTTTCGCGATTATGCGGGAAACATCATTTACACGCCGGTTACTCCCCGCGACCAGAAGTACTTTGGAACCGAGTTGCCTAAATTTTATGGCGGCTTCAATAACACAATTATATATGGCGGGCTGTCGCTCGACTTTTTGTTTCAGTATGACTACGGCCGGCGGTCGCTCAACTCGCAGACTTCCTTTTTGGCCGAGTTGGCGGGGCGTGATTTCAATGCCCTGCGCTCAGTCTATGACCGGCGCTGGCAAAAGCCGGGCGACATCACCGATGTTCCCCGTACCATCAACGGCAATACCGAAACCAGGGGCGTTAATGGTTTGGGCGGTACCCGTACGCTGGAAGATGCTTCTTACCTGCGGCTGAAGCAGATTACCTTAGCCTACGATGTGCCCGCCACCGTATCCAAACGGATTGGTGCCAGCAAGGTCCGCGTGTATGTGCAGGCTGCCAACCTGCTTACGTTTACCAACTGGACAAGTTATGACCCTGAGTTTTTGAACTTTGGTGGAGGTAACAACGGCATTGTGCCTAACTCTAAAACCTATCAGGCGGGCATTAACCTAACATTTTAATTCAGACCTCCGATTTTACATTCCATGCGAACAATTAAACATACCTGGTCCCTAAGCCTGCTAACAGCCAGTCTGCTGTCGCTGGCGGCCTGCTCTGACCTGCTTGAGGTGAAACCCCGCTCCAGTGCCGATTCGCAAACGGCTTTGGCCACAGCCGAAGGACTCGATGCCGGTCTGAACGGTATCTATGACCGCCTACAGAATCCCGCCCTATATGGTCGGGATATGCTGGCCGTTGCCGAAGCCCTGGCCGACAATGCCCACGCCACCAATAAATCGGGCCGGTTAAACAACGAAAACCGAAATGTAGCGGCCAACACCTTTGGTACTTCTTTTGCTACCGGCACCTGGACTTCTGCCTATTTAGCCATCAATCAGGCAAATTTAGTGCTTGACAACGTTACCAAACTGGCCTGGAGCGGTAGCGATACGGCCCGGCGCAATTCTATTCAGGGACAGGCCTACTTTTTGCGTGCATTGCTTTATCACGACCTGATGCGTGTCTATGCCTACGATCCGGCCGTTGAAATTTCTGTACAAAACCGGGGTGGCGTACCCCTGGTGCTTACGGGCATAGCTGAGCAGGGCCAGGTTACGATGCCCGCCCGGGCACCCATTGCCGACGTGTATAAGCAGATTTACAGTGATCTGCAAAATGCCATTGCTGTATTTGGGCGCAGTGCCACCAGCAACGGGGGAATTCCAGCCTATGCTAACCGGCAGGCAGCGCAGTTATTGCTCTCCCGCGTAGCCCTCTACAATAAAGATTATGCCACGGCCGTGAAAAATGCGACAGATGCCATTGCCGGTTCCATCAAACTATCCGACAACGCCAGTTATGTGGGCGGATGGCGTGCTCCGCGCCAGCCCGAATCGGTGTTTGAACTGGTGTATATTATCACGGAGAACATTGGCGTAAACAACTCCCTGCAAACTACCTATACCACCTTATTGCGCCCGGGAGACCGGGCAGCAACAGGCGGTTTTGGCGATCTGGTGCCCGCGCCTGCCTTCATCGCTGATCTGGAAGCAGAGAAAAGTACCTCCGGACAAGTGCTCGACATCCGTCGGCAACTCTACGAACTGGGTACTACCGGTAGGGGTAATGCTTTTGTTGAGTGTACTAAGTTTCTGGGTAAAAACGGGGTGCCCAACGTCGACAACGTACCCGTTATGCGCATTTCTGAAGCCTACCTGAACCGGGCTGAAGCCAATGCCATGCTCGGCAACACCGCCGATGCCCTGGCTGACCTGAACATAATTCGGACGCGCTGCGGCCTGCCTGCCCGCACTGGCTTGACAGGTGATCCCTTACGGGACGAAATTCTGCGCCAGCGTCGGCTGGAGTTTGGGTTTGAAGGTCATCGCTGGTTCGACCTGAAACGGCGCGGTCAATCGGTAGTTAAGACTATACCACTCAGTACAACACAAAACAACCTCCCCTACGACGATTTTCGCATTCTGGCAAACATTCCAGTTAATGAATTGTCAACTAACAAAAACATTAAGCAGAACTTCGGTTATTAACCTGCCTGGCGGGCCTATCTTTTTGACTGGCCCACCGGCTTCAACCATTTGTTTTCGATGAAAAAAATCACCGCAATAATTGTGTGTATAGGAACCCTGCTGGGAATATACGCCTGCAACAATAACATTGATAAAGTTTTCGATGGTCAAACAGTCGTTGAGATTAACGAGGCCATCCTGCGCACCAATGCCGCCGGTCGGTTATATTCCGTCACAACACTCCCAACGAGCGTAACGGCCGGTGCCACTACCACGGCCCAGCTTAACTTAGTGGGTGCGCAACGGAAAAGCCCGCTTACGGTGCGCCTGTTGGTCGATGCGGCTAACACCACGGCTTCGCCCGCCAGCTATACCCTGAGCAACGGTGGAAATGTAGTAATTCCGGCCGACTCCAGCTTTGGTGTACTTCGGATGGCAGTAGCCAAAGCCAGCAGCACAACTGCCCCAATGGGCACCGTCGTGCTGATTATGGACAGCATCAGCTCCGATTATAAAGCCAGTGCAAATTACAAGCGACTTGGCTTTTCGTTCCGGCAATAAAACCCTCACCACCACCACAAAAAGCCCTCCCCTAACCCGGAGGGCTTTTTCTTTGCGTATGTAATTGGGACAAATACCCGCAGAATTAGTTATTCAGGATATGATGAATGCACGAATTGCCGGGGTTGGCCATTATCTGCCAGCACGCGTGGTTACAAACGACGAAATTGCGCCCGCTATGGCCGTAGACAGTGCCTGGATAGAAGACAGAACCGGCATTCGAGAACGGCGGTTTGCCCAGGCCGGTGCCGAAACACCCGCTACCATGGGCGCCATTGCCGCCCGCATTGCCCTGGAACGGGCCGGCATCACACCCGGCGAGGTTGATTTTATTATTTTTGCCACCATGAGTGCCGACTATTTGGTGCCCGGCTGTGGGGTGCTGCTCCAGCGGGAACTGGGTATTACCGGCACCGAGATTGGTGCCCTCGACATTAGAAATCAATGTTCCGGGTTTTTGTATGCCCTGTCGGTGGCCGATAAATTCGTTAAAACCGGCACCTACCGGAACGTGCTGGTGGTAGGTGCCGAGCGGCAGTCGTGCAACCTGGACTTCTCGGCAAGCGGGCGCGATGTGGCCATGCTCTTCGCCGACGGGGCCGGGGCAGTGGTGCTACAACCCACCTCCCAGCCCGGCATGGGCATCCTCTCCACCCACCTGCATTCCGATGGTACCCACGCCGAGGAGCTGTCGATTATCAACCCCGGTAGCCATGGCAACTACCATTTCAGGAAATACAAGCCGCAGTACCTGAACGCCGAAAACGACTTCGTTTATCCCAACAACGGGCCATTTGAGCCATCATATACATACACAGGTATATTTAACGGTTTTTTGGTTATCAAAAAAGCGTTCGAGAAGTTTCCGTCCGTTATTTGTGAAGCCGTTTGCGCCAATAACCTCACCCTCGATGCCATTGACGCGTTTATTCTGCACCAGGCCAACGGGCGTATTCTGGCCTATGTGCAGCGCAAAATGAACATTCCCGATCATAAACTCTGGAACAACATTCAGCACTACGGTAACACCACCTCGGCCTCGATCCCCATTGCGCTCAGCGAACGCTGGGAAGCCGGAAAAATTCAATCGGGGCAACTGGTTTGCTTAGCAGCTTTTGGCAGCGGCTTCACCTGGGCATCGGCCCTGATCCGGTGGTGAGGCCCTCAGCCCACTGACAAAAGCGAGCAGTTCCGTGTTGCGGGTAAGTCGTTAACTCATTACCTTAGTTGCTCATTCGATTTTTGATGCCTTTCTACCCCCCTGATCCATGCAAGTTGGCGACACTTTCGTTTACCATTATCAGTTTTCGCAGGATAACGTCCGCACCTTTGCCGAACTATCCGGCGACGACAATCCCCTTCACCTCGATGCCGATTATGCGGCCACCACCCCCTTCAAGCGGCCCATTATGCACGGGATGCTGAGTGCAAGCGTGTTTGCGCGGGTATTTGGCCGCAATTTTGGCGGCACGGGGGGCGTTCACCTCTCGCAGCTGCTGGAGTTTGTCCGGCCCATGTATCCCGACACCGACTACGAAGCGCGTTTTAGCTGCAATAGCATCGACACCAAACGGCACACCGCCGAAATCGGTTGTACCGTTGTCGATCCGGCCACTGGCAAGGTCACACTGCGCGGGCTGGGCGTTGTGTTTCATAAAGAAATGTTTACGTGATTTTCACTACTTTTACTAAAACCTTAAGCCGCTGATAATCATGCAGACACTCACCCGGCCAATTACCTACCAAGAGTTTAGAGCGATAGCGTTTGAGGAGCAGGAACTCCGGGAATTCATTTTTGAACTTATCGACGGAGAAATAGTGGCCCGCAACTACCCCACCGCAACCCACCAGCGTATTCTGAAACGCTTAGTTGTAAAATTTGACTTCTTTATTACTGAGAAAGGCCTGGGAGAAATTCTGTTTGCGCCCTTTGGTGTGGTGCTCGACGATTTTGACGAGGTTCAGCCCGACATGATGTTTGTGACAGCGGCCAAACAAAGCATCATTCGGGAAGAAGGTATTTTTGGCGTGCCTGACCTGCTGATGGAAATCATCTCGCCCAGCTCTCTCAAAACCGACCGGGGAAAAAAGTTCAAACTTTACGAGCGGATGGGCGTGTCTGAATACTGGATTGTGGACATCAACAACCGCAGCATTGAGGTGTATCAGCACCAGGCATCGGGCTACGAGATGGTCTCGTTTGCCGTGGAAATGGGCGAAGTCGAGTCGTTTGTGCTGGCAGGCCTGCGCATTGAGATAAGCGGGTTGTTTGCCTGATTATTTACGTTAGTATCAGTTTCAGGCAGGCTACGCCCACGCCAAAGGCCAGCAGATACCGCAGTGTGGGCACCGCAAACCGGCGACTCCCCAAAAACCCACCCAGCAGTCCGCCCGCCACAGCCGCGCCAACCCAGCCGTAGAGTGCCGCATCGGGCGTATAACCTTTACTTAACAGTCCGAACAGACCCGACAGGGAGTTTACGAAGATGAACAGGGCCGACGTAGCCGCCACCTCCTTCATCCGCGCCCAGCGAAACAGGATCATCAGCGGGCTGAGAATGATGCCCCCGCCAATGCCAATCATGCCCGACAGCAGGCCAATGACACCGCCGGTGATTAACCCGGCACCCAGCGGAACGGGCTTCGGATCGTTTTCGCGGCCCTGCCCCGTCCAGACCAGCCGGACAACTACCAGCAGCAAACACCCGGCCAGCAATTGCCGGTAGCGCAGGTCGCTCAGCGGAATGCCCGCCCCAAAAAACGCCAGCGGCACACTTGCCACCGCAAAGGGCCAGAATTTCTCCCACCGGAAATAACCCGCCCGGTAGAATTGCACAAACGAAACCGTCGACACAAACAGATTCAGCAGCAACGCCGATGGCTTCAGCAGCACCGGCGCAATGCCAAACAGGGCCATGGTGGCTAAATAACCACT
>JAYVAP010000090.1:0-6109 GCA_043750915.1 Spirosoma sp.
AGAGCAGTTCCCGCACATCGTCCTGTTTTTCGGTCACCACCACCTGCTGCGCCACCAACCGTCGGTAGTCATCCTCTAAGTTTGTATGGATCGCATAGAAATCGGCTTTGATACCCATCAGCTTCGCTATTTCGTGGATGCACTGGCCGAGTGCCTGGCGAGCCGGCCGGTAAGGCCGAAGCCGCGAGGTAAGCAGGCTAACGAGCATATACCAGGTTCCGCCGGCCAGAATCAGGCCGCTTTCGCGCAGCACACCGGGCGCGTTGAGGGGGCGGTCGAGCATGAGCACCATCACGAGCAGGGCCGCCGACCCAACCGCAGTGGCGCGGTTGGTATAGACCGAAAACATCGAGAAAAAAAAGCCGAATACGCCAATCTCCAGCCCCATCGTGAGGGGGTTCAGGCGGGCAAAGCCGGTAACGAGCGTTACCAAAGCACCGATCAATACGGTGGCGGCCATGCCGTTTCGCCGGTGCTGCACGGGGCCGGGGGCATCGCTCAGGCTCACGCCCAGCGCGCCGATGGAAAGTGCCATGCCAGCGGCCAGTTGCCCAAACTGTGCCAGTAGCAGCGAAGGCAGCAAAATGGATAAGGTAATGCGAAGGCCGTCGGAAAAATACTGGCTGGACAGAAAGTAGCTTAGCTGCCGGGTGCGTTTGTTCATGCGGGTGCTACTCGTCGATTTCCTGAATCCGGGTCAGGTGCCGCCCGCCCTCAAAGGGTGTGTCGAGCCAGATCTGCACCAGCCGCAGGGCCATGTCCTGGGTCATCATCCGCTGGCCGATAGAGATCACGTTGGCATCGTTGTGTTGCCGCCCCAGCCGGGCCGATTCTTCGTTCCAGCACAGGGCGCAGCGCACCCCCCGGATGCGGTTGGCAGTTATGGCTTCGCCATTTCCCGACCCGCCCAGCACCACCCCCCGCTCTACCTCGCCCGCAGCAACGGCCTGCGCAACGGGCCGAATAAAACGCGGATAATCGACCGGGGCCTCCGAAAAAGTGCCCATGTCGATGACCGCGTGGCCAAGCCCGGTCAGAAAAGATTTGATGGCTTCCTTGTAGTGGAAACCGGCATGGTCGGAGCCGATGGCAATTTTCATAGCACGAATAGAGAACGGTGAAGCAGGCCGTGGTTGGCCGCAATGTACTGAAATGGGGTCTATCACCAAACCATAAACGCCCAAACTTGTTCCAAACTACGGGTGTCGATAACTTGCAGCCACTTTCCATCCGACAACAACCGCATGGGCGCAGGGCCGCCCGTGTGGTCCGAACGACTTTCCATGATTCCATCTACCAACCAGCGGCCCGGTGCTACGGTGCTGTTCATCTTTGGCGGCAGCGGAGACCTCAATCTCCGCAAACTTACGCCCGCTCTCTATAACCTGTTTATCGACAACTACCTGCCCGAACAATTTGCCGTGGTGGGTCTGGGTCGTAGTCCCTATACGGACGATACCTTTCGCACCCGCCTGCGGGAAGGCGTTCAGTCGTTTTCCCGCCGTAAAGATGGTCCCTGGGAAACCTTGGCACCCGCCATCACCTACCTGCCCATGGACGCGGCCGACACGGCTGCCTACGCTGGCCTGACGGATTTTGTGGACCAGAAAGAACAGGAATGGGGTCAGCGGCCGGGCGTTATTTTTTACCTTGCCGTGGCACCGCAACTGGTGCCGGGCATTGCCGAAAACCTTGGTAAGCTGCACCTGTGCCACGACACGGCACACGTCAGAATCGTGGTTGAAAAACCGTTTGGGCACGATCTTAAAACGGCACTGGAACTGAACGCGCTGCTGGGCGGGCTGTTTGCCGAAGAACAGATTTACCGCATCGATCACTACCTCGGCAAAGAAACCGTGCAGAACATTCTGGCCCTGCGTTTTGCCAATTCGCTTTTTGAGCCGCTCTGGAACCGGCAGTATGTGGAGCACGTCCAGATCACGGCGGCCGAAACCGTGGGGCTGGAAGGGCGCGGGGGCTACTACGAAGGGTCGGGTGCGCTGCGCGACATGATCCAGAACCACCTCCTGCAGGTGCTGTGCATGGTGGCCACCGAAGCCCCCGTTAGTTTCGATGCCGACGAGGTGCGCACCAAAACGGTGAGCGTGCTCAACGCCATCCGGCGCATCCGGCCCGAACAGGTAAACGAAGTGGCCGTGCGGGGGCAGTATGGGCCGGGAACCGTGGGGGATAAGCAGGCAGCGGGCTACCGCGAAGAAAAAGGCGTGGACCCCCAATCGGCCACCGAAACGTTTGCCGCCGTGAAACTCTACGTCGACAACTGGCGGTGGGAAAATGTACCTTTTTACCTGCGTACGGGTAAGTTCCTGCCCGAAAAAACGACCACCATCACAGTGCAGTTCAAGGCCGCACCCGACTTTGCTTTCCCTCCCGAAGCTACCCAAACCTGGCAGTCGAACCGGCTCAGCATCAGTATTCAGCCTGACATGGACATCCGGCTCCGGTTTCAGGCCAAACGCCCCGGTCAAACGCTCGCCCTCGACCCCGTGGAGATGGTCTTCAGCTACAAAACCGCCTACCACGGGCAGGAGCCGGAAGCCTACGAAACCCTGCTGCTGGATGTGATGACCGGCGATGCCACGCTGTTCATGCGGGCCGATCAGGTGGAAGCAGCCTGGAAAGTAGTAACACCCATCCTGGATGCCTGGAGCCGCGAAACGCCCGACTTCCCCAACTACACCCCCAACACCTGGGGCCCTCAGGCAGCCATGGACCTGATTGAAAAAGACGGGTTCCGGTGGACCGAGTAATACGCCGGTCCCATTCTTAATGGCTCTTTCAGTCGCCCTAACTACTGGCAACGCCCCCGTAAAAACCTGTTTCCGTGCAACGCATCATCAAGAAAAACCCCGCCGATCTGGCCAAAGCAGCGGCCGATTTCATTACCAAACGCATCAAAGAGGTACTGAAAAAACAGGACCGGTTCACCCTGGTACTGTCGGGCGGCAGCACACCCAAAGCCCTGCACGAACTGCTGGCCAAACCACCTTATGTCGATCAGATCCCCTGGCTGCAGCTGCACATTTTCTGGGGCGATGAGCGGTATGTGCCCCTCAGCGATCCGCAAAGCAACGCGGGCATGGCCTACGACACGCTGCTGGGCCACGTGTATACGCCCGACGATCAGATTCACGTTTGGCGTACCGACCTCCAGCCCGATGCAGCCGCTGCCGATTACGACCGGATTTTGCACCAGTATTTTGGCAACGGCACCACCTTCGATCTGGTGCTGCTGGGTATGGGCGACGATGGCCATACGCTCTCGCTGTTTCCCGGAACGGCCGTGGTAGACGAACAAACCGCCTGGACAGCGGCCTATTTCCTCGACCCGCAGGCCATGTATCGCCTGACCCTGACGGCCCCCGTGGTAAACCGGGCCGCGTGCGTGCTATTTCTGGTGGCGGGTGCTCAGAAAGCAGTTCCGCTGCGGCACGTGCTTGAGGGAAACTACCAGCCCAATACCTACCCGGCGCAGGTTATCCGGCCGACAGATGGAGAATTGATCTGGCTGATCGATGAAAAAGCCGCTGCGGAATTGAGCCGATAAACATAAACCGGCATTGACTGTCCCACGGGCGGGTTGGATGGGTTGCCGATGGCACTGCCCCCAACCCGCCCGTGGGACAGTTTTGTTTTGGGAGAAAATCGCGTGTGCGTAGAGAGGGCGTAGAAGAAGCAGACATGACGGGCATAAAAACCATAAATAAGGCAAAACCTCCATTCTGTTGTATTTATACGAGGCAGCTAATTTTTTTGGTAACCTTTCCGATTAGGCTCCGTCTAACATTCGTCTGCTGCAAACAGCCGCATTCACTACGCTCACTACGTCACTATGTTCACTAACAAAATTCCCTGGATTATCCTGCTGGTGCTGTGGATGATCGGCTCGACCTGGTGGCACGTCTGCAAAATCAAGCAGCTCTGTGCCGACGACGCTCCGCCAGTCCAAACTACCCTGGCCCCACCAACGGCTGCGCTCCCCGCACTCACCATTTCCGATGGCGACCGGTTCCGGCTCAACTGGCCCGGCAACTTCAGCTTCGCCAAATCAGGGGCTGATGCCAACATGGGCACCATCGGCGGTTCGCTCGATTCGCTGACGGCTTATCTGAAAAGCAACCCTGGCCGCGTGCTCGAAGTCACCGGCTACTACGCGGCTACCGAAACCAACCCCACCTCGTTCGCTAATCTGGGTCTGGCCCGCGCCGAGGGCGTTAAGGAATACCTCATTAAACAGGGGATTCCGGCGGTATCGCTGACCACGAAGGGCGTGCTGCGCGACGATCTGGTGTTTACGCCCGCCGGTGATTCACTCTATGGCGGACTTGGGTTTTCGTTCTTTGCCAAACCCGTGGCCACGCCTAAAAACGAGCAGCAACTGGCCGAGGCCCAGAAATACACGTCGGTGCTCGAACCCCTCGACCTGTATTTCCCGCTGGGTAAGTCCGACTACATCAAAACTGGCGAAACGACGAAGTTTTTCAATGAGGCCGTCACCTACCTGGCCGCCAACAAAGACAAAAAATTAGTGCTCACGGGGCATACCGACAACACCGGCTCCGACGAGCTGAACCTGCGGCTGTCGCGCAACCGAGCCAACGAGGTGAAAGCCAAACTACGCCAGACGGGTATCCGCCCAGACCGGATTGTGGTGGTAGCAAAGGGGGAAACGGAACCCAAAGCATCTAACGACACCAGCGAAGGCCGCCGGGCCAACCGGCGCGTATCGGTCGTCATTCAGTAGACTAAATCGTCAATCGTAAACCATATTTCATTATGTTCGACATGAATCCCCTCAATTTGCCCGGCGTTCAGCTACAGCACTGGATTATGCTGTTTGTGGCCGGGGCATTGGGCTTTATTATCAGCTACATCGACCGCCAACGCCTGATCCAACAGCTTGAGGACGAGCTGGCCCAGACCAGCCGCGCCGTCGATGACTGCCATCACTCGCTGACGGTTGAAGAAACCACCGTGCTGAACCGGGTTCGCGCCCGGGCCAGTGAGGTTAACTTTTCCCGCATTGGCACGGCTTCGTCAACCTCCACCGACGACCTCAAGGAGATTGTGGGTGTTGGTCCGTTTATCGAGAAAAAACTGCACGCCCTCGGTATTTATACCTTCCATCAGATTGCTGGTTTCAACCAGGAAGACATTGAAAAGGTCAACGACGTGATCGAGTTTTTCCCTGGCCGCATCGAACGGGACAACTGGGTGGGTCAGGCGGCTGAATTAGCCAAAAAGAAATAAATAGCTGTTTTAAAAACCCGGCCTTGTGCAACCGGTGGCCCTGACTGACCACCAGACGCGCAACGCTTTTAAACACGACAAAAAACATGTTTGGATTAGACCCTTTTAGCCGCCCGGTTGCCATCTTCGAGATGCTGTTGCTGCTGGCTTTTGCGGCTTTCGTCGGCTGGATGTTGGCCCGCCTGATTCTGGCCGGCCGTATCAGTGCCCTGCGCTCAGATATTGACGACCGCGAGAATTCCCTCAAAACCTGCCGCGACTCGAAGTTGGCCCTAACGGAAGCCCCGGTTCGGGTGGCCCGCAAAACGCCCGCCCCCGTTGTTGTTATCCCGGCAGAGCCCGGGCAGACCGAAGCCGTTATGATGAGCCGGATTGCGGCCCGCGCAAATGAGGTGAACTTCGACCGCATTGGGCGGGCTGTTGCCACCGAAGCCGATGACCTCAAAGACATCGTGGGTGTGGGGCCGTTTCTGGAGCGAAAACTCTACAGCCTCGGCATCTACACGTTTCGGCAGGTGGGCAGTTTTACCAAAGAAGACATCGAGAAGGTCAACGACATTATCGAGTTTTTCCCCGGCCGTATCGAACGCGACGACTGGGTGGGCCAGGCCCGCCTGTTTCACGAGCAGAAGTATGGAACCAAAATATAATGCCTGCTTTGTCCAATGAGTGCCGTGGCCGGCTTCCCCTGTGGAAGTCGGCCATTTTTTTGTCATCAGGAAAAAATCAGCCAACCGCGCGTCTATAAAGTAGTACACGGGTAAAATCGGGGCATACCAGACAGGCAATTGTATTCATGATAAGCGCATGATCCGGAACCGCTGCCTAACTTTGCAAC
>JAYVAP010000091.1:0-2907 GCA_043750915.1 Spirosoma sp.
GCGACCGCTACACGACCCGGAAAATACTGAAACAGTAAATGCGTCTTCTGCCACCGCCACGTCCATTCGCCCACCCATGACCGACGATTATTTCATGGAAATTGCCCTCAGTATGGCAGAAGAAGCGGCCGAAGACGGGGAGATTCCGGTGGGTGCGGTTGTCGTTTGCCGAAACCGCATCATTGCCAAAGCCCGGAATCAGACTGAGCAGCTAAACGACGTGACAGCCCACGCCGAGCTGGTTGCCATTACGGCGGCCGCCAATTACCTCGGTGGCAAATACCTGACCGATTGCACGCTCTATGTGACCCTGGAACCTTGTGTGATGTGTGCGGGTGCGCTGTTTTGG
Organism: Spirosoma sp.; assembly: GCA_043750915.1. Taxonomy (GTDB): domain Bacteria; phylum Bacteroidota; class Bacteroidia; order Cytophagales; family Spirosomataceae; genus Spirosoma. The sequence continues at coordinate 350 of JAYVAP010000091.1, forward strand.
GCGCAGGTGGGGCGGTTGGTTATTGGCGCATCCGACCCCAAACGTGGCTACAACCGCATTACGCCGTCGCTGCTGCACCCCAAAACCCGGCTCGAAACGGGTGTGCTGGCCACCGAAAGCCAGGCCCTGCTGGCAAAGTTTTTTCGACGCTTAAGAACATAACGTTCACCGGCATTGTTACTCCAACCGAGTTGTCTTTACATCATAAACCACCCCTGAAAATGGCATTTGTCTTAGATCCACTGCCCTACCCGAGCGACGCGCTCGAGCCCAATATCGACAAACAAACCATGGAAATTCACCATGGTAAACACCATAACGCCTACGTAACCAATCTCAATAATGCCATTGCCGGTACTGAAATGGAAGTCAAATCCATCGAAGACCTGCTGGCCGACATCAGCCAGCTGCCAATGGCGGTGCGCAACAACGGGGGCGGCCACTATAACCACACCATGTTCTGGAATACGATTTCGGGCAGCGGTGGCGGTGAGCCAACGGGCGAACTGGCCGATGCCATCATCGCTAAATTCGGTTCGTATGATGCCTTCAAAGGCGAGTTTGCTAAAGCCGCTACCACCCGGTTTGGCTCCGGGTGGGCCTGGCTGATTGCTACACCCGACGGTGTGGCCATTACATCGACACCCAACCAGGACAATCCGCTCATGGATATTGCCGAAGTGAAGGGCTTCCCCATCATCGGCCTTGATGTTTGGGAACACGCCTATTACCTGAAATACCAAAACCGCCGACCCGATTACATTGCCGCTTACTTTAACGTTGTGGATTGGAACGCGGCTGAGCTGCGGTATCGGCAGGGCAAACTCGGTGCCTGAGGGTCAATGGTGAATTAAGGGCATGCTGGCGATAAAAAATATCGTTCAATGTCAATAATTCACCATTGTATCGTATATTTGCCCCACCAAAAATGGTGGTTGTAGCTCAGTTGGTTAGAGCGCTGGTTTGTGGTACCAGAGGTCGCGGGTTCGAGCCCCGTCTCCCACCCTTTCACAAAAGCCCTGCCTGTGCAGGGTTTTTTTATGGGTATTGGTCAACTTTCCGGTGGTATCAGCGGTTTTTCTTTTATGCCCGTTTCCATTCCCATACCCCCCCGCTACCATCCCGCCATCCGAACGGTGTTAGTGATGGCCTACATATCGGGTGTTATTGGCCTTAACCTGCCCGCCCTGGCCGATTATTTCCGACCCCTTAGCCCCTTCACCCTCATCAGCTCTCTGGTGGTGCTGCTGCTCTACCATGCCGACTGGCGACCCGCGTTTTACCTGTATTTAGTGGTTGCTTTTCTAACGGGTTACCTCATCGAAGTAGCTGGGGTGCATACGGGCCTGATTTTTGGGCATTATGCTTACGGCGCGGGTTTGGGCATTCAGTTATGGTCCGTTCCACCGGTTATTGGTATCAACTGGCTCACACTCTCCTACTGCTGCGGCTCCGTGTGCAACCACCTGCGGGTGCCCGTCTGGGCGAAGGTAGCGGCAGCGGCCACACTGATGGTCATGCTCGACTTTTTCATTGAACCCGTGGCCGTAGCCCTGGATTTCTGGACATGGTTCGGGCAGCCGGTTCCAGTCCGAAATTATGTTGGCTGGTGGCTTGTATCGGCCAGTCTCTTCAGTCTTTGGTATGCGCTCCCCTTCCAAAAAAACAACCGCTTAGCCAAGTGGTTGCTGGCACTACAGTTTCTGTTTTTTGTCGTCCCCAATTTGTTGACCTATTTCCGCCAATAAGTTAAACAAAATAGCTATTTTTAGCGTTAGCTTAGCATATTTTGCTGAACTATTAGGGCCAATTCTGTCATAAAACGTGAAGCCCACCGCTGTTTATCCGTACCTGATTTTCCCATGAGCAGTTATTCCATCAAAGATTTAGAGCAGCTATCTGGCATAAAAGCCCATACGCTACGTATTTGGGAGCAGCGATACAACATCATTTCGCCCAAACGGACCGACACCAACATCCGCACCTACGACGACCGGGACCTTAAGTTGGTGCTCAACATTTCCCTGCTAAAGGATCATGGGTACAAAATATCGGAGATATCGAAGCTCTCGGTGGAGGAAATGCACGGCGAGGTCATTAAAATATCGGACCGGCAACTCAACTACCCCGATCAGATTCACGCCCTGACAATTTCGATGATCGACCTGGACGAGGAACGGTTCGAGCGGATTATCAGCACCAATATTCTTCAGTTTGGCTTCGAGGATACCATGATTCACATCATTTATCCGTTTTTGAGCCGCATTGGCATGCTGTGGATCACGGGGTCAGTGGGTCCGGCGCAGGAGCATTTTATCACGAACCTGATTCGCCAGAAAATTATCGTTGCCATCGACGGCCAGGTGAGCCGGCAGCGGCCCAACGGAAAAAAATACATGCTGTATCTGCCGGAGGGCGAACTGCACGAGATCAGCCTGCTCTTTGCCAACTACATCATCCGCGCCCGCTCCAATAAGGTTATCTATCTGGGCCAGAGTTTACCCTTCAACGAGCTGGTGTTTGCCTACAATGTTCACCGGCCCGACTGCATTTTCACG
>JAYVAP010000092.1:0-3120 GCA_043750915.1 Spirosoma sp.
ATTTCGGGCTTATCGTGGACGGAGCCGTGATTATCGTCGAAGCCACGCTGCATCATTTAAGTTTGAACAAATTAACACGGCTCAGTCAGGAACAGATTGACGAAGAGGTATTTGTGTCGACCAGCCGTATCCGTACTTCGGCGGCTTTCGGGGAGATCATTATCCTGATCGTGTATTTGCCGATTCTGGCCCTGATGGGCATCGAAGGCAAGATGTTCCGACCAATGGCTGAGGTAGTCAGCTTCGCCATTCTGGGCGCTTTTATCCTTTCCATGACCTACGTGCCAATGGCTTCGACCCTATTTCTGAGCAAGAACATCCAGCACAAAAGAAACCTGTCGGACCGGCTGATGGAGGCCGCCCATCGGTTCTACACACCCATCATCCAGGCCGCGCTGCGGGCCAAAATGGTGGTGCTGCTCTTGTCGGCCGGGTTGCTGGCGGGGGCTGTCTGGCTCTTCACCACGCTGGGGGGCGAGTTTATTCCGACGCTTTCGGAGGGCGATTTTGCCATTGAACTGCGGGTACTGACCGGCTCGTCGCTCTCCCAAACGGTGGACAAAACGCTGATGGCTTCGCGGCTGCTGAAGCAGCAATTTCCCGAAGTGAAGGAGGTTATCGGTAAAATCGGCTCCGGCGAAATCCCCACCGATCCCATGCCCGTTGAAGCGACTGACCTGATAGTGATCCTCAAACCGCAGGCCGAATGGACCTCCGCTCAAACGCAGGACGAGCTGGGCATCAAGATGGCCGAAGCCCTCGCCACCATTCCGGGCGTTACATTCGGGTTTCAGCAGCCGATTCAGATGCGGTTCAACGAACTCGCGTCGGGCATCAAACAGGATGTGGCCGTTAAGATTTTTGGCGAAGATCTGGGCCAGCTTACTCACCTCGCGGGCCGCATCAGCCGGTTGGTCGGCAGCGTTGAAGGAGCTACGGACTTATACGTCGAACAGGTCGAAGGCTTGCCGCAGATTGTGGTGCAGACCGACCGCGAAGCCCTGGCCCGCTACGGCCTGGCTGTTGACGATGTGAACCGAACCCTGAGCGCAGCCTTTGCCGGCGAAAGCGCGGGCTTAGTTTATGAGGGCGAACGGCGGTACGATCTGGTGGTACGACTGGCCGACGCAAACCGGCGCAGCATCGAAGACGTGCGGAACCTGACTGTTGCCGTTCCCGACGGTATGCCCGTTCCGCTCAGTGAACTTGCCCGCGTGGCGTTAAAATCCGGCCCCAACCAGATTCAGCGCGAAGATGCCAAACGGCGGCTCACCATCGGGTTCAACGTCCGGGGCCGTGACGTGGAAAGCGTGGTGAATGAACTGCAACAAAAAATCAACGCGCAGGTCAAGTTTCCAACGGGTTATTACGTCGTCTATGGCGGTCAGTTCGAGAACCTTATCGAAGCCCGGCAACGGTTAAGCGTGGCGGTTCCGGTGGCCCTCGCCCTGATTTTTTTGCTGCTTTTTGTTACTTTCAACTCGGTGCGGCAGGCTGCGCTGATTTTTACGGCCATTCCCTTGTCGGCCATCGGGGGCGTGCTGGCCCTGTGGCTGCGCGGAATGCCGTTCAGCATTTCAGCGGGCGTGGGATTCATCGCCCTGTTTGGGGTGGCGGTGCTGAACGGCATCGTGCTGATTGCCGAGTTTAACCGCGTTCGGCGGGAGGAAGGCGAAACCGACCTAAACCAGGTGATTGTGCGGGGAACGGCCAGCCGGCTGCGGCCCGTGCTGATGACGGCAACGGTGGCCTCGTTAGGATTTCTGCCGATGGCCCTCTCGTCGTCGGCAGGAGCCGAGGTGCAAAAGCCATTAGCCACTGTCGTGATTGGCGGGCTGATTACGGCTACTCTGCTGACAATGATTGTGTTACCGATTCTGTACTACTTCGAAGAAAACAAGTTTGGCAAGAAATTCGCGCCACCGGCTCCTGTCACAGCATCATCGGCGGCAAGCTGGTGGCCGATGTTTATGGTCGGACTGTTCGGACTGGGGATGAGTGGTTGGCAACCAGCCCGGGCGCAGGTACTGTCCCAAAAGGGCGGAACACTGGCCCAGTTTTCGTTGGCGCAGGCCCTCGACCAGGCGTACCAGACTAACCCCAATTTGCGGGCATCGGCCCTCGGCGTGTCCTACCAGCAGGCCCTGCGCGGCACGGCGGGCGACGTGGCCAAAACCGACGTGTCGGTCTTGGCGGGGCAATACAACAGCCGCTATTTCGACGGGTCGCTGACGTTGGGGCAACGGTTGCCCGCTCCGGCATTGGTGCAGGGGTTGCAATCGCTGGCCGATGCCCGCACAACCGGAGCCGAGGCCGAACGACAGCTTACCCGCCAGGGATTGGCCTACCAGGTTAAGGTCACGTATTACGAACTGACGTATCTGTACTCGTTACGCCGTGCGCTCATCACACAGGATAGTTTGCTGGCGGGTGTGGCGCGGGCGGCAGATGTGCGCCGACGGACGGGCGAAGGAACCCTGCTCGAACAGACAGCCGCCCTGACCGCGTCGCGGCAGGCAGCGGTATTTCTGCAGCAGAACGCAGCCGATGTTCTGATTCTGCGCCGACGCTTGCAAACCCTGCTCGGCCTGAGCAAACCGCCCGCCACCACCGACTCAGTGCTGTCCGCACGGCCCCTGCCCGTGCTGGATTCGCTGGCGGCTTCGGCCAACCCCGAACTAGCCCTGTTGCGGCAGCAAATCGAAATTGCCCGGCGCGAAACCGATGTAGAACGGGCACGGCTCAAACCCGATTTTTCGGTGAGCCTGACCAATCAATCCCTGCAAGGCGTTGAGCAGGTGAACGGAGCCGACCGTTTTTACGGATTCGGCAACCGGTTTACATTCGGGCAGATTGGTATTTCGGTGCCGCTGTTCGGCAAGCCACAACGGGCGAGGATACAGGCTGCCGACCTGGCCCGGCAACGCGCCGATGCTACCTTCGCGGCTCGGCAACGGGGGCTGGAAGGCGAATTGGCCGAACAACTACAGGCATACCGTAAAAACCGGCAAACGCTTGATTACTACGAAACATGGGCCCTGCCACAGGCCGCGCTGATTCGTCAGCAGGTAAGCCAGGCCTACCGGGCGGGCGAAATCGGCTACGTTGAACTGCTGCAGA
>JAYVAP010000093.1:0-2708 GCA_043750915.1 Spirosoma sp.
CTGGGCGAGAGTTCACTGTTTCTGGTCAACGCCCGCGAAACCAAGCTCATCGACCTGCAGGTGAAAGGGGAGGAGCTGAAAACAAAGTACCAGAAAGCCGTCGCCGAACTGTACTTTGTGGCCGGCATGGGCGGCCTGCCCGGTTTGTGAGTTTATCGTGTTATGTTGCCTAAAAAGAGCAACGATATGACACCGGTAGCAGAGAACGTGAAGCCGAAGAGATCAGCCATTGCGCCCGGACAGCGTCGGCAACGGCAGCTTTTGCTGAGTCAACTCGTCTACGAAATGGAGGATGAAAAGCCTGTTTGCTACGCGGGCTATCGGGACGTATTGAGTGGGATCAAAGAACCCGAAGAAATAATTGGCGCGAGTGGATTGCAAAGTTATCTGGTCGAAATCATTCAGCGGTTTCTGTTCTCTCATCCGTTCAATACGCGGCTACGCATTATGGCCAGCGAATTGGGCGTTCAGATACGCAGGAAAAAATGGCGGTCGTGTGACATTGCCATTTATGAGAAGGCCAGGCTGAAAGGCTTTGTCTTTACCAACAAGTACATGAGCATTGCCCCCGACTACGTCATTGACATCGACACCAAAGCCGACTTAACCAAATACCAGTACCAGCACGAGTATTTTATCAGGAAGACCTGCGAACTCCATGCGTTTGGGGTCAAAAAAGTAATCTGGATTTTTACCGAGAATATCCCCGTCATCTGGGTGTCTGAATCGCCCGATACCATCACCATCCGCAACGGCTGGAACCACAAGGTAACAATTACCGAGGGGATGACGTTTAACCTGCAAACACGCTACGATCAGCCACAGGCCGCAAGCTGATTATGCCTCTACGACCATCAGCAACTCGCTGATCATCATAGCTGTAGCACCCCATACGCGGTAGTCCTGAATCTGGTAATAGGGCGCATCTACCACCATCCCGCGCACTTCCACGCGGGTGTCGCCCACAATGGTTTCATCCATCAGCGTGTTCAGGTCTACTTCCACCACCGCTTCCACTTCGCGCGGGTCGGGGTAAAAATCGGGCCGGTAGGAGAGCATCCCCACCACCGGTTGCACATAGAAGTTGCTGGGTGGAATGAACAACTCCGTCAGCAGGCCCAGCACCGTCACATCCGACACCCGAATGCCTACTTCTTCCTGCGTTTCGCGCAGCGCCGTGCGGGTCAGGCTCTCGTCGATACGCTCCATACGCCCGCCCGGAAAAGCCATCTGCCCCGCATGAACCCCGTCGTACTGCGGCCGCAAAATCAGCGGCAGAAAAATAGACTGCTGGTAAGGGTAAAAACAAAGCAACACTGCCGACCGTCGCGTTCGCTCGTTGGGCTTGATGCCCAGCCGGTAGCGCGAAGCAGCCGCCATTTTATGATGGGCCGTTTCGCCCGGCAGGGGCTGTTGCAGGCGCTGGCGCAGGGACTCGGTAAACGTATAAAACGACGTGTCGATCATGGTTCGTGGTTTTAGTTTCTGCGTTCGTGGCGTATGGATATCTATACACCACCAACGCCTGAACGGTACCGGCCGCCCGGCACGCGCTTAGTAACGCTTGTATAACTTCGCCACCGCTTCGGCGCAGCGTTCGCCATCCATGGCCGCCGACACAATGCCGCCCGCGTAGCCTGCTCCTTCGCCACAGGGAAAGAGCCGCCCAACGGATATGTGCTCGCAGGTGTCGCGGTGGCGCGGAATCCGAACGGGCGACGAGGTTCGGCTTTCGATGCCAATCAGCTGGCCGTCGTTGCTGAGGTAGCCGGGCATTTTTTTGCCGAAATCGCGCAGCCCCTGCCGCAGCGGCTCGGCCATATGCCGGGGCAATAACGCATACATGTCTACCGATGCCAGGCCCGGCTGGTAGGAGGTAGGCAATAGTGCGGCCGACACCCGACCCTCAACAAAGTCGGCTACGCGCTGGGCAGGAGCCGTTTGTGTACGTTCCAGACCGGGGCCACTCCTGGCCGGGCCACTCCCGGCCTGGCAGGCCCGGCGTTCAAGTTCCTGCTGGAGCACTAAACCCGCCAGCGGTCCGGCATGAGCGTAGGGTAGCAGGTCGACATCAGCGATAGCGACAACCAGACCCGAATTGGCGTATTTAGAATCCCGGCGCGAGGGCGACATACCGTTGACAACCAGCTCACCGGGGGCTGTGGCAGCGGGCACAATAAAGCCTCCCGGACACATACAAAACGAAAAAACCCCCCGTTCTACCCCATCTACCCGCGTTTGGGTTACCAAACTATACGACGCAGCGGGCAGGTAATCGCCCCGCTCGGGCCGGTGATACTGAAACCGGTCGATCAGCGACTGCTGGTGCTCAATGCGAACGCCCATGGCAAAGGGCTTGGCTTCGATGTGTACCTGGCGGTGCTGAAGCAGGTAAAAGATGTCGCGGGCCGAGTGGCCCGTTGCCAGAATAACCCCCAGGCCGGTCAGTTCTTCTGACGGCCGATCCGGTCGGGCAGCCGTTATCACGCCCCGAATCTCGTTATCGGCCAGAATCAGGTCGTTCACTTTGGTGTTAAACCGAACCTCACCGCCCGCCCGCAAAATGCTTTCGCGCAGGCTGCCCACCACACCGGGCAGTTTGTTGGTGCCAATGTGCGGATGGGCATCTACCAGAATCTGGTCGGTGGCACCGTGGGCAACGAATATCTCCAGAATTCGCCGGATGTCGCCCCGTTTGGTCGAGCGCG
>JAYVAP010000094.1:0-18557 GCA_043750915.1 Spirosoma sp.
ACCCAGCCGCAGGGCATCATCACGCTGGTTGAGTTGGCAATTCCCCGGTCGAGCGCGGTCATCGTTCCCACATTCGACTCGTAGCTCATCCCGGCATCATCGACGTGCAGGATAATGACCTTTTTGCCTTTGGGAAAGCCTAACTTCTCGGCGTAGGTTTGTGCCTGGGCGGGGGCAGATAGGCAGGCAATGGCTGTAAGCAGAAAAAAAATAAAAAAAAGTTTCATACAGTAAAATAACCAATTGATTGTCTGATAATTAATGGCATATCACAGCACCACTATTCCACTTGTGAAAGACGATTTCCCCGTAAAAACTCTTCCGCCGTCATGCGTCGTTTGCCCTCGGCCTGCAACGAATCAATGGATAGCCAGCCATCGGCAGCCCGCACCAGAATCAGTTTCTTATGGTCGGTATAGGCCACGCCCGGCTCGGCCACAAACGGGGATTCGTTGGCTACGGATACGGCATAGAGTTTGTAAAATTTCTGGTTAATCAGGGTCCAGGCCGCTGGATAGGGCGACAGGCCCCGCACAAAGTTACGAATGGTGTGTGCCGGCTGATTCCAGTTTATTTCGGTGGTTTCGCGGGTGAGTTTGGGGGCCGCTTTCAAGCTTGTGGTCTCGGGCTGGGGCGTTCGTGGATAGCTGCCTGCCTGGATAGCCCGCACCGTTTGCAGCACCAGGTCGGCCCCGCGCTCCATCAGCCGGTCGTGTACACGCCCGGCCGTATCGTCGGGGTAAATGGGCTCCCGGTCCTGAAAAATCATCTGCCCCGTGTCGATATCTTTCTCGATAAAAAACGTGGTAACGCCCGTCTCTGTTTCGCCGTTGATCAGGGCCCAGTTGATGGGCGCAGCCCCGCGATACTGCGGCAACAGCGACCCATGCAGGTTGAAGGTACCAATGGCGGGCATAGCCCAGACTACTTCGGGCAACATACGAAAGGCAACAACGACCTGCAAATCAGCGTTATATCCGGCCAGGTCCGACAAAAATGCCGGGTCGCGGAGTTTTTCGGGTTGCAGCACCGGCAGGCTGGCAGCCTGAGCGGCTTTTTTCACCGGCGAAGGCGATAGTGTCAGCCCGCGCCCCGAGGGCCGGTCAGGCGCGGTCACCACCGCCACCACCTGGCAACCCGCGCCCAGCAGCCGCTGCAGGCTGGCAACGGCAAAGTCGGGGGTTCCCATAAATATAATACGCAGCGGGGAAGACATAGGTGAATAATTGATTTTTAAGTAAGCAACCGGGGAACGTATTGATATAGCCCCTAAGTATTCTTATTTTTGTTCCCTCAAACGCGCTGCGTTAGATTGTAACCGGCCCCGTCAAACGGCTTTACCCATGCAACGAGCAACAAACCAGGTTCCAGAACCGGTCCTTTCGGTTAACCGACGGCGACACTGACGCAACTGCAAAGAAAACCAATTTGGTTGCAGAACGGTCGATGTACCGTTCTTTTTGTTTTTAGCAGAACGCCAACAAACCAATGTGAAAAACGAGCAAGTATATTATGACAAAAATTTCATATTACACCGAAGAAGGCCTTAACCGGCTCAGAGCTGAGTTAAACGAGTTGAAAACTAAGGGCCGAACGGCCATTGCCTACCAGATTGCCGAAGCCCGTGACAAAGGCGACCTTAGCGAAAACGCCGAATATGATGCGGCCAAAGATGCGCAGGGACACCACGAGTTGAAAATCTCGAAACTCGAAGCGGTGGTGGCCAACGCCCGCCTGCTCGACGAATCTACCATTGATGCGTCGCTGGTGTCGGTGCTGTCTAAAGTAAGGATCAAGAACCTCAAAAGTGGGGCCGAAATGCTCTATACCTTGGTGTCGGAAGAAGAAGCCGACCTTAAAACCGGGCGTATTTCGGTGGGATCACCCATTGGCAAGGGGCTGCTGGGCAAGCGCGTTGGCGACAAAGCAACCATCACCGTGCCCGCCGGTGTGCTGGAATTCGATGTCATCGACATAGCCCGCTAAACTAACCTGCCCATGCCTACCCTGTTTTCCCGCATTGTAGCCGGCGAAATTCCGGCCCATAAAATTGCCGAAACCGATGACTTTCTGGCCTTTCTGGACGTGATGCCCACCGCAACGGGGCACACGCTGGTGATACCCAAAAAAGAAGTCGATTATATCTTTGCGCTGGACGAGGTGCGCTACGCCGGTTTGCTGGCTTTTGCCAAACGGATTGCGCCCGCTATTGAACGCGCCATTCCCTGCAAACGAATCGGGATGGCCGTTATTGGGCTGGAGGTGCCCCACGCACACATCCACCTGATTCCGCTCAACACAATGGCCGACATGGATTTTGGCCATAAGCTAAAGCCAACCCAGGCGGAACTGGCCGAAACAGCGGAGAAAATCCGGCATGAATTAACTATTTAAGTGGCTGGATGTGCCGGTGTTTGAAGGACTTACGCAAACACCGGCACACGCCAAACCCCCTACTTTAGTTTTTCTTTCAGCGCGTTCATCTCCCCGGTGGGCGCAGCTTTTTCGTACAGAATAGCGTATACCGCGTTCACAATGGGCATATCAACGCCAAACCGCCGGTTTATTTCGTAGATACTTTTGACCGCATAATAGCCCTCGGCAATCATGTTCATTTCGGCCTGCGCCGACTGAATGGTGTAGCCCCGGCCAATGAGCGTGCCAAAAGTGCGGTTGCGGCTGAAGGGCGAGTAGGCCGTCACGAGCAGGTCGCCGAGGTAGGCCGAGCCACTCAGGTCGCGGTGTTTGGGATAGATGGCATCGACAAAGCGTTTAATTTCCTGCATGGCATTGGACACCAGCACGGCCTGAAAATTGTCGCCGTAGCCCAGCCCGCGTGTGATGCCACTGGCCAGCGCAATGATGTTTTTCATCACGGCCGCGTACTCAATTCCGTAACTGTCGTCGACGGCGGTGGTTTGCACGTAGCGGCAGCGCAACAGCCGGGCCACCGCTTCGGCGCAATCGGCATCGGGCGAGGCAATAGTCAGGTACGATTGTTTTTCCAGGGCTACTTCCTCGGCGTGGCACGGCCCGGCAATAACCGCCATGTGGCCGGGCGGCACCCCAAACTGATCGCCCACCCAGTCGGTGACGAGTTGGTTGGCGGCCGGAATCATGCCTTTAATGGCCGATACCACGCGTTTGCCAACAAAGTCAGCGGGGCCAAGTGCCGTGAGTGCATCGCCCACAAAAGCCGCCGGAACCGCCAGAATCACATATCGGCTATCTTTGACCGCTTCCCGGATTTTTGTGCATATTTTTACCTTGCGCGGATTTATCTGCACATCGCTGAGGTAGCTTGGGTTGTGGCCGAACCGTTTGATATGGTCAGCGTCGGTCTCCTTACGCATCCACCATTTGATGGCGACGTTGTTTTCCGACAGTATTTTAACGAGCGCGGTGGCCCAGCTCCCGCCCCCGACCATGGTTATGCGGGTTGGTTGACTTGATTTCATGAGGCAAAGAAAGCAATAAAGCCTGCCAATACGTGCAACCAACCGGCACCCGGATACTACCCATTAGCGCATGAGCGGTTTAGCGGGCAGCCCGATTATTTCAGATTCACAATTGTAACCCCCGCGCCACCCCGGTCGGCGTTCTCATCCTCCATCTTGCCCACCTGCTTGTAGCCCCGCAGGTGGTTGCGCACCAGGGTCCGTAAAATACCGTCGCCTTTGCCGTGAATGATGCGCAACTGGGGATAGCCGAGCATGAGCGCATCGTCGAAAAAACGGTCTACTTCGCCCAGGGCTTCCTCACCCCGCCAGCCACGAATGTCGAGGTTGAAGCTGAAATTCAGCATCTTCTCGTTGATGTCGATGCCCTGACTGCGGGGCCTTTGATCATGCCCCTCGGTGGCTTCCCGAAAGATTTTTTTGCTTACTTTTTCCAGTCGGCTGAGTTTGATAGTTGATTTCAGATCGCCGATGCGCACCTCAGCATCTTTGCCCCGCAGCGAGAGCACTTCGCCAATGGTGCTGGCCGACTCGGTGGTTTTGCCGGCAATGCGCACGTAGCTTCCCACGCCAATGACCCCGCCATCGGCTTCAAACTCGGGTCCGGCGGGTTTGGGCTTCTGAACCGGCACCACCACCTCGGGCTGGAGTTGAGTTTGTTCGAAGCGGGTCAGTGCCTGCCGGATCTGTTTGGTGGTTTCGCGCTCGGCGTTGTTTTCTTTGATCTCGCGGATGGTGGTTTCAATGCGCTGATTGGCTTCCTGAAGCAGGACTTTGGCTTTTTGCCGGGCATCGTTCAGGAGTTGTTTCTGCTCGTTGTCTAAGCGCGTTTTCAGGGCGGTATACTCGGCGAGTTGCTGGGCCACTTTCCGCTGGTTGATGCTGATTTCGAGATTTTTCTCCGAAAAAACGCGCTTTTCAATGTCTAATTCTTTCAGGAGTTTCTCGAAGTTCACCTGCTGGTTGCCCACTTTTTCTTTGGCCCGCTCGATAACACCCTTCGGCAAGCCAATTTTTTGCGCAATCTCAAACGCAAATGACGAACCCGGCCGACCCACTTCCAGCTGATAGAGTGGCTCGAGGTGCTCCCCGTCGAAACGCATGGCTCCGTTGACTAAGCCCGGCGTTTTGTTGGCAAACACTTTGAGGTTGGTGTAGTGGGTGTTGATGACACCATAGGCCCCCGACTGGTTGAGGTCTTCCAGAATCGACTCGGCCACGGCCCCGCCTAAGCCTGGCTCGGTGCCGGTGCCAAATTCGTCGATCAGAAAAAGCGTTCGCTTGTGGGCCCCAATCAAAAACTGCTTCATCGCCATCAGGTGCGACGAATAGGTGCTGAGGTCGTTTTCCAGCGACTGCTCGTCGCCGATGTCGATGAACAGATTCTGGAACACGCCCACGTCCGAGTGTTCGGCCAGTGGCACCAGCAGGCCACATTGCAGCATGTACTGAATGAGGCCAATGGTTTTGAGGGCAACCGATTTACCGCCCGCGTTGGGGCCGGAAATGAGCAGAATCCGTTGTTGCTCATTTAGTTCTATGCTCAGCGGTACCACTTTTTTGCCCCCGGCCAGCGGGTCGGTTTTGGCAAATGACAAAAAAAGCAGCGGGTGGCGGGCGTTGGTCCAGTTCATCACCGGGCGGTTGTGAAACATGGGCATCCCGGCTTCCAGCCGAATGGCTACTTTGGCTTTGGCCCGGATAAAGTCGATCTGACCCAAAAACCCGATGGCCCGTTTCAGCGCGTCGAGGTGCGGCCTGACCTGGTCGGTGAGGGCCAGCAGGATGCGGTAAATTTCGCGCCGTTCGGCATATTCCAGCTCGCGCACTTCGTTGTTGGCATCAAAAACTTCGGCCGGCTCCAGAAAAACGGTTTGACCCGTTTGCGACTCGTCGTGGACAAAGCCTTTGATTTTGCGTTTGTGCTCGGCAGCAATGGGGATCACCAACCGCCCCCCGCGCACCGTCAGGTTAAGGTCGTCGGGAATCCAGCCGCTTTGCCGGGCCAGCCGCAAAATACTGTCCAGGCGTTTGCGCAGATTGGATTGCTCGCTGATGATGCGCCGGCGAATGGCCTGCAGTTCGGGCGAGGCCGAATCGCGCACCAGGCCCCGGTCGTCGATGATCCGGTCGAGGGAAGCCAGCAGGTTTTTGTCGACACCCACGGGGCCGGCCAGTTCGCTGAGGTACGGAAATGCGTTGTCGTCATCTTTTTTTTCGAGAAACTTCAGGCAGTCCTGAACGGTTTTAAGGGCCAGTTTGAGGTCGAAAAACTCGGCTTCAGTCAGGGCCAGGCCTTCCACGCGGGCACGGCCAAGCGGCTCCCGAACGTCGATATAGTTTGATTTTGGAAAACCGGCTTCATAGGCAACAATCTGCTTGAACTCGTAGGTCTGGCGCAGCAGCCTGTCAATCAGGGCGTGATTATCGGAGAAGCGAATCCGGTCAACATAATCCTGACCCAGCGGGCTGAGACAGGCTTGTTTGATGAGTTCGCGGATTTTATCGAAACCTAATTTTGATTCTAATGTGGCCGGGTAAAGCATTTAAAAGCGGGGTGGGCGTGGTCATGGGCACCCGCCAATACAACGCGTTTAAAAATAAGGAGGTTCGCGGTGGGGGCGGCAGCCTGCCCGATGGATACAAACCGCCCGTAAAAGTATGTACTTCGGTTAGCCATCATATAAAGCAGAAATAAGTAACTTGCCCAACAGTTCGGCTCAATGCCGTTTTCTATCAACGTTACCACTTTCATGCCTGCTGACCCGTATCCGCCACTTTCCTTTGCCCAACTCTTCGACGCGCTGCCCAACAGTGTCGTTTATTATCGACCGGTATACGCGGCTGCGGACGGAACGATCACCGACTTCGTGGTCGATTATGCAAATCCGGTTGCCCGTCAAACCGCCCAAAATGGGTATCCGCTCACAGTGGGTCTCTCGCTTCGGCACAATAGCCGGCTCGATACCCAGACCACCGATATGGTTTTTGAGCAGCTAAAAACTGTCATCGAAACCGGCCAGGCCATCGAATTTGATTATTACAACCAGACCTTAAAAACGTGGCAGGCCATAACCCGTGCCAAAGCGGGCGATGGCTTGCTCAGCATTGGCCGCATCATCACAACCAGCAAAGAGGCCGCCCTGGAAAATGAGCATCAGCGAACGGTGCTGGACGGCGTGCTGGATACCGCGCTGAATGTCACCTTTGTTCACGAAGCCATCCGCGATGCGGCCGGGCAGATTCAGGATTTCAGGGTGCTGCTGGTTAATAAACAGGGCCGTCGGGATGTGATGACCCGCTTAGGAATTGATCCGGTTGGCAAAACCCTGCTGAGCATCAGCCCCAACTCCCGGCAGTCGGGGCAGTTCAATTTATTTTGCCAGGTGATCGCGTCGGGCGAGCCGGTTCAGGTGGAGCAATTTTACCCCGATGCGCAAAAATGCTGGTATAACACGGCCATCACCAAACTCAACGACGGCGTGGTGGTAACGGGCATCGACATTACCGCCCAGAAACAGGGGGCCTTAGAAATTGAGCGGCAGGCCCAGCTCCTCAACAGCGTGCTCGATGCCTCCATCAGTGGAATCATTTCGGCAACGTCGGTTCGGAATACCGCCAACGAAATCATCGACTTCCGGTTTCTGACTGCCAACCGGGCCGCCTTCGAGCTGTTGGGCAAATCGCCCGATGAATTGCTCAACAACACGTTGCTGACGCTGTTTCCTGCCAATGTGGAAACGGGGCTGTTTGCCCTCTATAGCCATACGGCCCAAACGGGCGAGCCAGGCAACCTGCAAACGTACTACCCCTACGACGGGCTTGATTTCTGGATCGACGTGACCGCCCGAAAACTCGACGATGGCGTTGTGATCACCTTTACCGACATCTCTGTTGCCAAACGGGCACAACAGGTGATTGAGCAATCCCGCAACGATTTACAGGCCGTCATCGACCGGTCGCAGACGGGTATTTTCGTGTGTAGCCCCGTGCAGGACGCAACCGGCACGCTGATCGATTTCCGGTTCAAAACCATCAACCGGATGGTTGCCGGGCTGGTGGGCCAAACACCCGCCGTGATAACGGGTGAACTGGTATCAGACTGGTTCGTCAGCTATCGCAGCACAACCGTGTTCGACCAGTATAAGCACACCTTCGAGACGGGCGAAGATCAGCGGTTCGACCTCAACTATGATGTCGATGGTTTCAACGCCTGGTTCGATGTGCAGTCCGTTAAGCTGGGCAATGATGTGCTCGTCACTTTCACCAACTACACCGACCTGAAGCGGGCGCAACTGGCCGTGGAACAGGTATCGCTTGAGAATAAAAAACAGGCCCAGCTCCTCACCAGCATCCTCGACGGCTCCATCAACGGCATTATGGCCTTCGCGTCGGTTCGCGACGAGACGGGCCAAATCGTGGATTTCAGGTTTCTGTCCAGCAATGAAGCCTCCAACCGAATGGTGGGCAAACGGGAGAGTGAGCTGATTGGGCAAAAGCTGCTGTCGGTGTTTCCGGGCAATGTGGAATCAGGTTTGTTCGACCAGTATATCAACACGGTGGAAACGGGTCAGCCCACCCGCACCGAATCGCATTATCAGCTCGACGGGCTGGATTTCTGGCTCGATATTTCGGCCCAGCCGCTGGGCGATGGCTTTGTGGTCACTTTCACCGATGTGTCGGTGGTGAAACGGGCGGCTCTGGTTGTGGAACAGTCGGCGATAGAGCTCCAAACCGTTATCGACACCTCGCAAACGGGCATTTTTCTCTTCGGCCCCGTCTTTGATAATAATGGAGAGGTTATTGATTTTCGGTTTCGGGTGGCCAACCGAATGCTGGCTGCCTATGGGGGTCAGCAACCCCAGGCGGTGATTGGCACGCTGGGCAGCCGCTGGTTTCCCGACTATCAGACAAACGGCCTATTTGAAGCCTACCGGCAAACCTACCTGACGGGTGAAGCCCAGCGTTTCGATATTCATTACCAAGGTCATGGCATTGATGCCTGGCTCGACATTATGGTCACCAAAATGGGCGATGAGGTGCTGGTTACCTTTGGCGACTACACACCCCTGAAAAAACTCCAGCAGGAACTCGAATCGTCCATAGTAGACCTGCAGCGTTCCAACGCCAACCTGGAGCAGTTTGCCTACGTAGCCAGTCATGACCTACAGGAGCCGCTACGCAAGATTCAGGCCTTCGGCGACATCCTCGACACCCAATACGGGCCGCTGCTGGGCGAGCAGGGCACCGACATGATCCGGCGGATGCAATCGGCAGCGGGCCGGATGCAGCTGCTGATTCGGGATGTGCTGGCCTATTCCCGCATTGCCACCCGGCGCGAAGCCATCGGCCTAACAGACTTGAGTCAGCTCCTGGCCGATGTGATCGACGACCTCGAAACGGCCATCAACGACCGCCAGGCTACCGTTACCGTTGATGCTCTGCCCACCATTACGGGCGATACCGGTCAGCTGCGGCAGATGTTTCAAAACCTGCTCAGCAATGCCCTCAAGTTTACGAAACCACCCCCGGAGGGCACAGCACCGGGCGAAACAGGGCCGTCCTCCGGGCAGAAATCCGCTACTATTCGGATAACGACCCGCCCCGTAAAGGGCCGCGATGCGGGAATAACCATTTCACCCGGCGATGCAGACCGGGTGTTTCACCTCATCGAGATTGCGGATAATGGTATCGGGTTTGAACCTCACCAGGCCGAGCGCATTTTTCAGGTGTTTCAGCGGCTGCATACCCGAACCGATTATCAGGGAACGGGCATTGGACTGGCCATCGTTAAAAAGGTAATTGAAAACCATAATGGCCACATTCAGGCGGTAGGTCAACCGGGCATCGGGGCCACGTTTCGGATTTTGCTGCCCGCCTGAACAGGGCGGTTTCTCGGGCATGTGTTGACCTCACGCTCAGTTTTGCGCCCGATTCCGGCAGTTTCGTCGTTACTTTGGCAATTGATACAACCGAACATCATTTTTATGCGCATTTTCGTTTTTCTGATTGGCTCGCTCATCGTCGGTGCCTGCAAGCTCAGTGTGCCCGGCGTTGACGCGGTTCAGTTTACCACCGATCCCCGGTCGGGGGCCATTCTGCCCGGCCAAATCGACGAAGCATCGGGCATGGCCGATAGCCGCAGTCAGCCGGGCAATTTATGGATTGAGCAGGATAGCGGCAACCCCGCCGAACTGACTTTGCTGGGTCACGATGGCAAAGTAAAAGGCAAGATAGCCGTACCTAATTTCCCCAACCGCGATTGGGAAGAGCTGGCCATTGGGCCAGGGCCTAAAGAGGGTGTCAACTACATTTACATCGGCGAGATCGGCGACAATAACGCCCAGCATCAAACGTGCCAGATTTATCGCCTGCCCGAACCGGCTAACCTGCAAACGCCCATTACGCAGATCGACCGCATCAACTTCCGCTATCCCGACGGCCCCCGCGATGCCGAAGCCATGTTTATTGACCCCCAAACAAAGGATATTTATATTATCTCGAAGCGTGAGCCCAACGTCAGGCTGTACCGCTTTGCCTACCCTCAGAATGTCAATGAAGTAACGGTACTGGAAGCACTGGGCGAGTTGCCCTCGTTTGGATCGGGGATATCGGCCTACGTCACGGGGGGGGCTATCTCGCCCGATGGCAGCGAAATTTTACTGCGCACCTACACGGGCATTTTCTACTGGAAACGCAACGCCAACCAGCGTATTGCCGATGCCCTGCAAAAGGGGAACAACCGCTCGCTGGCCTTCCGGGCGGAACCGCAGGGCGAAGCCATCACCTTCGATAAAGACGGCCGGGGTTTTTTCACCATCAGCGAGAAATCCAATGCGTCGTCGGTAAATCTGTATTATTACGCCAAAAAATAAGGCGCACCGCGCACCTGACCCCAAAAATAGTTGCCGTTGCCTTACCGAGACTTTTGAGACGTGCTGGCAACCGGTGGTGGCGGTGGCCCCGAAACCGGCTCATCAGCCGGTTTGGCAGAGGTTGACTTTACGGGTGCCGGGGCGGGTTTCTCAACGCTGGGTTCTTCCAGGCCGGAAGTGTCGGGCCTGGGGCCAAAGATGCGGTTGAAAGAGCGGGTATACAGAAAACTCAGCCCCCCACCCGTCGAGATGGTGCTGTTGAGGGTATTCTGCCCCAGCACACTCTGCTGATTTCTGTTGTAAACTTTGGCCCGCAGCCGCCCGTCGGGCGTAATAAAATATTCGAGGGTCCACTCGCCCAGCAGGCTGGCCGCGTTGGTCTGGCTCTGGCCGTAGGTAAAGCCCCCGTCGCGGCTGATGCGCAGGCGGTCGTTCAGGAGCCGGTAGGAAAACCGCAGCTGGAGGTTATTGAGCAGGTTTTCGTTCTGGATATTGCCCGTGAACCCCCCAATGGATACGCCCACATCTAATTTCTCGTTCAGGTTGGAGGCCAAACGGCTAAGCTGATTGGACAGCAGTTCGCTCACGCTGTTGGCCACGCCCGTGTTCACCCCCTGCTCAAACAGGCCCGTGCCTTCGGGCAGCAGCTGATTGAACAGCAATACGCTGCTCACCTGCCGGGTTAGCTCCTGCTCGTTGCTTTGCAGCCGGGCCTCGAAAGCCGTTACGGCCTGCCGGAAATCGGACGACGACGGGTATTCTTTCACATCCAGATCGTAGCTGATGGTGGGCGATGCCAGGTCGCCGTTGAGTTTGATGAGCAGGTTAACCGGGTACCGGCGTGTCTGGTCGGCATTGCGGCTCCCGCCCGGCGTGCCGCTGAAAGCCAGCAGCGGAGCCAGCGACGTATATTGAGTATAGGCCGCCGTCACGTCCAGCAACGCACCATACGGATCGCCGGTCCAGGTGATGCGGCTGTTGGGCTGAATCTGAAACCGTTTGTTAATAATATTCTGGAACGTGAAGGTGTACTCGCCCTGCTGAATTTCGTAATTGCCGGTCATCGAAAAGTCCCCCTTCGTATCCACTTTCATGCCCAGCCTCCCCTGTCCGTACGCTTTGATAATATCGCCGGTTTGCCGGTCCAGCTGGATTTCACAATAGGCATCGGGCGTAATGTCGAAGTTAAAATCCATCTGAATCCGCGACAGGTCAATTTCGCTGGTGCTGCGGTCGGGTTTGGCATCGGGGTCGGTGGTCTGATCGGGGTGCCGGGCCGGGCGGGCGGGCGGGGCATTGCGGCTAACGAACCGAATCTGGTCGTCGGACCCCACCGAGGTGGCCCCGTCGAGCGGAATATAAATCCGGGTGCCTTTGTTGCTGGCCACATTGGCCCGGATCATTAAGTTGGTGAGTGGGCCGTAGAGTTCGGCTTTGCCCGTCACCACGGCCTGCCCGTAGAAGAGGTCGTTATCTTTGGCGGTGGTGTTGAGGATGCGAAAGTTTTTAAAGTCTGCATCGAAGCCCATCGTAAAATACCGAAACCCGTCGTGATAAACACCCCCACGCAGCCGGGCCGTGTTGCCATTGGGATCGCGCAGGGTGAGGCTGCGGGTAATAATCTCATTTTCACCAAAATAGATTTTGTCGTCGAATGTAAAGTCGGCTTTCAGGTAATCGAATCGCCCACGCCCACCCCGCACGGCCACTTCGCCGGTGAGCACCGGTGCCGAGGGCTTTCCCGAAACCGCTATTGTGCCGGCAGCCGTGCCGCCGAGGTCAGAAAAAAGCCCCGTCGTAAACGGCTCCAGCGTATTCAGGTCGACGTTGTTCAGGCGGGCCTGCAACGCCAGCGGGTTTATTTTGCGCTGTGGCGTGTAGTTGCCCGTCAGGGTCAGCATATCAGTTCCGTTGCGGGTCACGTTGGCATCGACGTTGAGCCGTTGCAGGGCCTGATCCCACTCGCCCCGGCCCTGCACATCGCCAATCAGCGATTGCTGGTACGAGAGACCGCGCACCAGCAGTTCGCTCTCCAGAATGGGCGTATGATACACATCGCGCAGGGCCAGTTTGCCGTTGAGGGTGCCGCCAAGGGTAGTGTTCAGCACCGGGTTCAGCGATTCGAGCCGGAAGCTGCGGGCTTCGATGTACAGCCGCTGCACCGAGTCGGGCGAGAGTTTACCCGATGCCAGGATAACCTGATCGTGGTTCATCACCGACAGGTTGCGGATGGTGTATTCGTTGCCCACTTTCCGAATCAGGCTCTCCGGGTTCAGCACCCAGTCGCCATCCAGCACCCGCAGATCCGACCGCCGGAAGGTCAGGTCAATGGCATCACCTTTGAAACTCAACTCGCCGTTGAGGTTGGCCCGGTTGGGGCTGTTGGCCTGCTCAACGCTGCTGGTGAAGGTGATGTGGTCAACATCCCACGCCACTTCGGCCTGCAGATTGCGCGTTGGCACGAGCGAATTGAGCACCTGTCGGCGCGACGACACAATGGCCGATGCCAGCACGGCCTGATCGTAGGTTAGCTTGGAGGTTGTTAAGTCCAGATCGCTCGGGCCAAAGGCCAGTGTTCCCAGCCGTACCGAATCTGTTTTGACGGTGGCTGTCAGAAACCGGGTGTTGCTGGCCATGAAACGACCCTCCACCCGCGTTTGGGGAGCGAGGTAAACGGGCTGTTTTAGAAACAGGAGTAGTGGGTCAGTATTTTTGGCAATAAGCTGATAGTCAACGCTGTAGTCCACCATCGCTGTGGCCGCCCGATGCCGTTTCTGCTCGTAGTAGGTTTTCATGCCGGCGGCATCACCGGCAAAGAAAAGGCCATATTCGCGGGCCAGCTGAGTCAGGTCGTCAACGGTTTGCCGGGGCTGAAAGGTGCCCTGAAGCCGGGCCGTCAGAAAATCAGAATCGAGGGTAATATACCGCTGCGTGCCCACCGAGTCGGCGGGTGCTGGCGGGCCGGGCCGCCCGGTTCGCCCTTCGATAGACGAGGTAATGGCGAGCGTGTCGATGGCCAGGTTGCGGCCGTTAAGGCTCAGCGTGGCGTGTCGAAAAGAAGCACTGCCCACCATATCGTCGGGTTTGTTGCCTTCCAGCTGAACATCTAAATGGGTCTGGATGGCTAAGGAGTCCTTCGCGTAACCCAATGCCCGCAGGTCGGCACGCTGGACCGCCCCGCGCAGATCGAAGCGATTTCGGGGGCCCCGCAGGTCGAACTCGCCATCGAGCGAAAACGCCAGGTTGGGGTCGCGGAGTGTCATCTGTCCGTGGAAAAACGCTTTTTGCAGATTGCCCGTGAGCGTTATCCCACGATAATCGTAGCCCTGCCAGCCCAGCCGGGCCAGCCGCCCATCGACATCCACGCTGGCATGCGCCAGGTTGGTACCGCGTCCGTCGATGCGGCCTTCGCCATCGAGTTTACCAAACTGGCCGGGTTGGCCGATGAGCTGTCCCAGGTCGAGGTTTTCGCCCCGCAGGTTGGCTTTGTAGGTCGTTTGATCGAGCTGGCTGGCTAATTTGAGGGCCAGATCGCCTGCCACCGTACCCAGAGCCGTGGCAAAGTGGCCTTTCATCCGGAAATCATCGAAGGCCCCCGCAAAAGTGGTGTTGAAGGCCACCGTCCCCAATGGCTGAACGATGCGGCTAAACGAGGTGTCGGGGTAGTACTGCCGGATGTCGGCCATGTGGACAACCGAGGGCAAAAAAGCAAAGTCGACCGTTGTGCAGGCCATATCGGGCAATCCTGTCCAGGCCATATCGCCCGTGAGCCGGCTGCGGCCACCGCTGCCGAAACGCAGGTCGGTATTACGGAGCCGGAAGTTCCCGACAGTGCCGGTGAAAATGCCGCTCAGCAGCCAGGTTTCGTTCAGGGTGCTCAGGTAATCAGAGAAATAGCCAAGGTCTTTGGCCTGCACTTCACTGTCGCGCAGCAAGGCCCGCATGGCCACCCGGCGGTTAAAATCGCTGAAGGCCGACGGACGGTCGTAGAAAAACGTCAGCTCGTGGCGGATAACAGAATTGCCAATACGGGCGTTGAGTTTGGCCAGCTCCATCTTGGTGTTGCAATACAAAAAATCCGTATCTATCTGCCTGATTTTCAGACGAGAATCGCGATCTATACCCGACAGGTTTTTAATATTGAGGGCTACGGTGTCGCCCAGCACGAGCAGATTGGTGATGCTGGCGTTGAGATTCTGGAGCGTAAAATGGTTGTAGTCGAAGCGTTGGGGGTTGCGCATGAGCGGTTCACGCGGGTCGTCGAGGGTATATGACCCCTGCGCCAGGGTGACGCGGGCAATGGTGAAGGGCACGTTCTGATTGGGCACGCTGGGCCGGGTGGGGTCCGAGGTAAGTGCCTCAATGCGGGCAATAAACTCATCGAGGTTGGTGTCGCCGGTTTTGGGGTTTTTTATCATCCGCACATCGAGCCGGTAGAGCACCACCTCATCCAGATGCAGATTATGGGCCGACGAGTCGATCATATTGCGGAGGTTATAATCGGCATCGAGCCGCCCCACCCGAATCATGGGTCGCCCCTGGCGGTCTTCTATTTTGACCCCTTCGAGGGTTATCGAGTCGAACCATTTGATGGAAACGCCGTCGATGGTAACGGGAAAGAGGAGTTTTTCCGATACCCGCCGGGCCACTTCCTGAGTCAGCCGCGTTTGCACCGCCGGGATTTGCAGCCCCAGCAATCCGCCCAATAACAACACCACTACCATCAGAAACAGGTAGAGCAGGGTTTTAAGCAATATGGACAAAAACTGACGCATTCGGGGCGGAAAGGCCTAAAGTACGGTAATTTTGGGAGAATAAACGCTGGTTAGACCACTTAACGAGGGAACGGTTTACCAGCCTGTTCCATTATGTACCGTACAGAATTCTTTATTCATTAGTTTTAGGGTGTGACTATTTTAGCCATTGAATCTTCCTGCGACGAAACGTCGGCGGCCGTTCTGGCCGATGGCCGGATACGGTCGAACGTGATTGCCACCCAGCTGATCCACGAAAAATACGGCGGTGTAGTGCCCGAACTGGCCTCACGGGCGCATCAACAGCATATTCTGCCGGTGGTGGCGCGGGCTTTGTCCGACGCAGGTGTGCCCAAAACAGCCCTGTCGGCCATTGCCTTCACGCGGGGGCCGGGGCTGCTGGGGTCCCTTCTGGTGGGTACCTCGTTTGCCAAAGCCATGGCCCTGGGGCTGAATATTCCGCTCATCGAAATTAACCACATGCAGGCCCACGTGCTGGCCCATTTTATCGATCAGCCCAGCCCCCCGTTTCCGTTCCTGTGCCTGACCGTTAGCGGGGGACACACCCAGATTGTGCGCGTAGACGGGCCGCTGGACATGCACGTGATTGGCCAAACCCAGGACGATGCCGTGGGCGAAGCCTTCGACAAATCGGCCAAGTTGCTGGGATTACCCTACCCCGGCGGACCACTCATCGACAAATGGGCTGAAGACGGCAACTCGCTGGCCTACCGCTTTCCCCTGGGCGACATGCCCGCGCTGAATTTTTCGTTCAGCGGCATCAAAACGGCCATTCTCTATTTTTTGCGCGACAATACAAAGGCCGATCCCGATTTTATTACCCGCAATCTGCCCGATATTTGCGCCAGCATTCAGTATACCCTGGTGCAAATGCTGCTGACGAAACTAACACGGGCGGCCCGCGAAACGGGCATTAGCCACATTGCCATTGCGGGGGGCGTATCGGCCAACAGCGGCCTGCGAACGGCCCTCACCGAGCGCGGGCAGGCATTGGGCTGGACCGTTTATATCCCGCGTTTCGAGTACTGCACCGACAACGCGGCCATGATTGCGATGGCCGCTCAGTTCAAATATGAGCAGGGCGACTTCACCCCGCAAACCGTTAGTCCGCTTCCCAGAATGAGTTTTTAGTTTACGGCTTACGACTTTTTTTTCTCTGTTTCCATGACTGTTTCCGGCTTATATCTCTACCCCATCAAATCGCTTGGCGGCATTGCGGTGTCCGAAGCCATTGTCGATGAAAAAGGATTCCGGTACGACCGGCGGTTTATGCTCGTCACACCGTCGGGCAACTTCATCACCCAGCGCACCAATCACCACATGGCCCTGATCGACGTGGCCATCGAGGGGTCTGGGTCTGGGGCGAGGCTGCGGGTTTGGCACCGCCACCAGCCCCACAACGGGCTGACGCTGCCGCTGATACCCGATGCAGCAGGCGAGTCAATGGCAGCGTCGATCTGGGACGACGAAAACGTACCGGCCCGGCTGGTTAGTGCCGATGCCGACCGCTGGTTTTCTGATGCCTTGCAAATGCCCTGCCGACTGGTGTTTATGCCCGACAGCACCCGCCGGCCAGTCGACCCCGCCTACGACCGCCCCGGACAACAGTCGGCGGTGAGTTTTGCCGATGGCTACCCATATCTGCTCATTGGGCAGGCCTCACTCAACGACCTCAACCGGCGCTTGCCGCAGCCGGTGGGCATGAATCGGTTCCGGCCCAACATGGTGGTGAGCGGCAGTTTGCCCTACGACGAAGATGCCTGGCAACAGTTCCGGATTGGCGAAACGTTTTTTTACGGCGTGAAACCCTGCGCCCGCTGCGTGCTAACCACCATTGACCCGGCAACGGGACAGCCCGGTCGGGAGCCACTGCATACGCTGGCTTCGTTTCGCCGGTGGAAACACAAAATCCTGTTTGGCCAGAACGTACTGGCCGATGCGAACAAGCCCCCCGGCGGCCTGCTGCGCATTGGCCAGCCGGTAGTGGTTATAAACCGGGTAGTGCCATGGCTGCCGCCCCCCGTAGCGGTTTAACCACCCGGCCTGTTCGCCAGACGTATTTTCCCACCTGCTCCTCTTCGATTTTGCTCAAACCACTACGCACCGCCTACTACCTGAATTTCCCCGTTGTGATGGGGGCTATTCTGTCTAACCGGATGGCCGCGCGGCTGTCGGACGTGGCTCCGGTTCATTGGGCCACGCCCGTTGTGCTGGCCCTGGTGGTGTTTATTACTTATACCGTAGACCGGTTGCTGGATGTTCAGAAACCCGACCGTCCGCCCACTGCCCGCCACCGGTTTCACCACCGGTATGCCCCGCTGCTGTGGTGCGTTGTGGCGGGGGCTGTTGCGCTTTGTTTGGGGTTGCTATTTTTTTTACCGGGCAGCGTTATCCGGTTCGGCATTGTGCTGGGCGGCATCTGCGCGGCCTATGTGGGGGCGGTGTTTCGGCTCCCGGCGCGGCACCCGGCCCTGCTCCTGAAAGAACCGTTGGTGGCCCTGCTCTATTCGGCGGGCATCTGGGGCAGCGTGTGGGTTCAGCGACCGGCAGTAAGCGGTGTCGAAATAGCCGAAGCCCTCCTGTTTGCCGGTATTGCGTTTCAGAACCTGATTTTGTTCGATGTGATGGAGGAGCGCGAACTGCTGAGCGTGGCTCCGACCAGCCAAACGCCATTTTCGCTGGCTAATACCTGGGGCACCAACCGCTGCCATAGCCTGCTGGGGTGGGTGGCTTTTGGCGTGGCCGGGAGCGGGCTGGTACTTTGCTTCGTCACCGCCGACCGCTTTGCCCAGCGGTCGGCTCTGATGCTGGGGCTGATGAGCCTGACTCTCTACGGCATTCAGCGTTATCCCGTCTACTTTCTCAAATACGAACGATACCGCTGGCTCGGAGACGGTGTTTTCTGGCTGCCAGTGCTGGTGTTATAGATCCCCATTGGCATCGCCCCTGCCCTACCGCCTTACCATCGAGTGGGCCTTCACCGTTTCTTTCACGTCGCGCCGGGTCAGAATGTCGAGCAGGATATCAGTCATGTACCGGCGTTTATTGAAGACGATGTCGTGCCGGTTTTCGGGTAGCAGAAACTGCTTCACCCGCGCATTCACCAGTTGTTTCTGTGCAAACCCAACGTTGGTGGGGTAAACCAGCTCGTCGCGCTGCCCGTGGAGCATGGTGATACCCGCTTTAATGTTGGGCCAGTCGGGCAAAATAGCTTCCAGTGCCTGCCGATGGGCTAATTTCTCGTCGTTGGCCAGCCGCAGCAACGTGGGTACAAGCCAGCGGATCAGCGGACTGTCGGCAAAATAACTGATGGGATACGTGCGCTCCAGACCCGGCCCCAGTGCCGACGATACGAACACAACGTGATTAACCCGCGCGGGGTTGTTCATAGCCAGCCGCGCCGACACCGACCCGCCATACGACGAGCCAACAACCATTAGAAAGGGAGC
>JAYVAP010000095.1:0-3316 GCA_043750915.1 Spirosoma sp.
GAAACACGCCAATCAGCGATAACAGGATAGTAACAAAAATAATTAGTGGCTTCACGACCGAGTTAAACTGCGTGGCCAGAATCAGATAGATCAGCAAAATGGCGATGCCGAAAGCCGAAATCAGGAAGTTCATCGACTCCTGCTGGTCTTCCTGCTCACCACCCATTTTAATGGTATAACCGTTTGGCACCTCCACGTCGTTGACAACCTGCTGAATCTGGGCAACAATCTGATTGGCATTGTAGCCCGGCACCACGTCGGAGTTCAACGTCACCACGCGCTCCTGATTTTTGCGGTTAATCTGGCTGAATGTCGTTGAGTAGCTGATATTGGCGACCGACGTAACCGGCACCTGCCTCAGCATACCACCCGCTGCCATATCGCGATACACCACGTTCAAACTTAGCAGCCGGTCGATCTGACTGCGATCGTCGGGTTTCAGGCGAACCATAATCGGGTATTCGTCTTTGGCATCCCGGAATCGCGAGACCTCCGTTCCAAACAAGGCCGTGCGAATGGTCAGGGCTACCTGCGCCGATGAAATACCCTCGCGCTCGGCTTTCTCGCGGTCAATGTTAATAACGATTTCGGGTTTGTTGGTAATCAGGTCCGATTTCAGCTGGTCGATGCCTTCAATACCGGCCTGGCTGATGCGCTGCCGCAGCTGTTTGTCAAGTTTTTGAAGCTGACCGAAGTCTTCGCCCGAAATTTCGATGGCAATTGGTTTGCCGGTTGGTGGGCCGTTGCTTTCGCGGGCTACCGAAATTTCGCTGCCGGGCAAGCCCTGCATGGCCAGCCGCACCTTCGCCAGCAGCGAGTCGGTCGAGATGCCTTTGCGCTCTTCGTTACCCCGGAATGCCACCGTTACCTTCGACTTCTGGGGTGTTGCCGACCGGTCGGGGTTGGTGGGATCGCCGGCGTTTTTGCCCACGTTAGAGATCACCGAATTAACGATATCCGTTGCGTTGTTGTCTTTCAGCACCTTGAACACGCGCTTCTCAATCACCTTCGTCACGGAGTCCGTAACGCGGGCATCGGTGCCGGCCGGCATCACATTGTAAACATAAATGTAATCTGGCTCACCGCTGGGGAAGAAAAGCACTTTCGGTTTGGCAATACCCACAATAACAAATGTCACGATCAGCAATCCAAAGGCAGCCAACACGGTAAAGACGGATCGCCAGCCCGTGAGGACCCACGAAATCAGGCTGCGGTAACCATTTTTTAGCCCCGGTAATAGTCGATCCTGGAAAGGCACAATCAGCTTTGGGGTCAGTATATAGTGGTTGAAAACGTACAGGATCAGGAACAGTACAAACAGGTTGCCAATGCCCCGGTCAATTACGTAGCCCACACCCGCCAACACGGCCATGATGATAACGGCCCGCTTAATTTCGTTGAAACCCGGTTTAACATCTTTACTGTGGTCGTCTTCGTGCCGCTTCATAAATGTTACGGCAAAAACGGGGTTGATGACGTAAGCCACAAACAGCGAGGCAAACAAGGTAAGAATGAGCGTCAGGGGCAGAAACTTCATAAACTCACCCACAATACCCGGCCAGAACAAGAGCGGAAAAAACGGCGCGATGGTCGTCAGCGTACCCGAAAACACCGGTGCAAATACCTCGCCCGCAGCCGCTTTCACGGCCTGTTTGATGTCCCAGTTTTTGTTTTCGTTGAACAACCGGTGCGAGTTCTCAATGACTACAATGGCATCATCGACCACCAAACCTAAGCCCAGCAGAAAAGCGAACAGGACAATGGTATTCAGCGTAAAAGCCGTGCCCACAGCCGGGCCGAGGATGGGCATCAGCACAAAGGCTACCAGTGCCGACAGCGGCACCGAAAGCCCTACAAAAATGGCATCGCGAACGCCCATGAAAAACATCAGCACGAGCACCACAAAAATGAAGCCCAGCACCACCGTATTGATCAGGTCATTAACATTTTCGCGGGTGCTCTCCGATTGATCGGCCGTTACTTTAATGTCCAATCCCTGCGGGAAACGGGTTTCTTTATATTCTTCAATGGTTTTTTCGATGTTGTCGGCCGCCGAAATCAGGTTTGACCCCGCGCGTTTGATCACGTTCAGGGTTACCACCGACTTATTGTTCAGCCGGGCGAAATCCTGCTGTTCCTCAAAACTATCCTGCACCTCGGCTACGTCGCCCAGCCGGACGATGGCACCGGTTGCGGTGCGAATCTGCAGGTTCTGAATCTGCTGAACATCGGTAAATTCACCCTTCACCCGCACCGTCCGCCGAACACCATCAACGTTCAGATCACCGCCCGATACGTTCACGTTTTCGCCCTGAACAGCCTGCTGAATGTCGGAAAAAGCCAAATCTGCCGACTGCATCTTCGGCAAATCGACGTTGATTTGTATTTCGCGTTTCAACGCCCCCACAATATCCACGCGCCGGATTTCGGGCATCCCTTCGATGGCGTCCTGCAAATCTTCGGCATATTCTTTGAGTTGCTTCAGCGAAAAATTACCGGCCATGTTGATGTTCATGATCGGGAACTCCGAGAAGTTAACGTCCTGCGCCGTTGGGCCGGCATCAAGTTTTTGCGGCAGGTCGGGCTTAGCCTTGTCGATGGCATCACGAACGCGCTGTAACGCTTCGGCCGTTTTCACATCGGGGTTGAACTCCACCAGAATCACCGACACGTCCTGCAACGCATTTGACTTGATCCGCTTAACGCCCGAAATAGACTTCAGTTGCTTCTCGATCTGTTTATTGATCGTGTTTTCGATGTCGGCCGGCGCCGTGCCCACATATACCGTGTTGATATACACCTGTGGGATTTTGATATCCGGGAACTGCTCTTTGGGAAGATTATTGTAGACAAACAATCCACCCAGCGTAATGAGCAGGGTAAAAATGTAGATGGCCGTCCGGTTCTCAACGCACCAGTTGGTGAAGCCGAGGGTCTTATACTGTTCAAATTTCATAATTCATTTTGTTTGTAGGAACCGCACCGGCGAACCGGCAGTATCTTGCGTCTCCCGACCGGATGGTTTTTACCAGTACTAAAAACTAATGGGTTGCCCGTCTACCAAATCCTGATACCCGGCCGTAACGATCTGCTCGCCCGCCTGCAGGCCTTCGGTCACCGTAATCTTGCCGCCGTAGTACGGACCGGTTTTTACCGGTTTAGCCTTCGCTATTTTTTTGCCGCCTTCCGTCACCGCTACGTAAACCAACTGTCCACTTTCGGTGCTTTGGATTAGGTTCTGGTCGATGATGATGACGTTGATTTTTGTCTCATCGTTGATTTTTATGCGTGCCAGCATATTCGGTTTGAGCGAATT
>JAYVAP010000096.1:0-5282 GCA_043750915.1 Spirosoma sp.
GAAGTCATTGCGGAGTGAATAATGGCTACTCGAAGACCTTGCCGAGGTGGATGTCAATGTTCAGGACGGTATCTTTCAACAGGTCATTTTCATGAAAAAATGTGTAATGAAACGGACTATCGTAAACCAGAATGGCCTGCAAATCGGGGACAACAATCCAGCACGATTGAACGCCAAAGTAAAAATACGGCTCCAATTTATCAACCATGTTTTTGGTGCTTTGGGAGGCCGATTGGATTTCTACGGCTAATAAAGGGGCATCGGTTCGGCGCGACGGGTCATTTTTGTAATCCAGTGCAGTAGCCGGATACAACACTACATCGGGCGTACTGCCATCGGGTTTGGTCGCTAACGTCACCTCACTGGCAACCCGGAATTGGTTGGGATACTTGCTTTTGATCTCGAATCCAATGTTGAACTGAATGGCTCCGTGTAGTAAAGTTGGCATCGGTTTTTTGCGGTCAAGTTCGTAGGCAGAGCGTTCTCTTTCTTCTACGGTTTCGGTCAATAGCTCCATAAGCAGACGAGTTTTTTCAAAGATAACCAAAACACAATGACAAATGCTCCGAAACTATCTCAAAATCGCCTGGCGTACCTTACTGAAAAACCGACTGTATACCGGAATTAACATAGCCGGGTTGTCGGTGAGTATGGTCGCCTGCTGGCTGATTACATTGTACGTCTGGAACGAACTAACCTTCGACCAGTTTCACGAAAAAGCCAATTCGATAGTTCGTGTAATTACCCGATTCAAAATGACGGGTTCGGATGATGGGTTGGCCCTGTCGAGTGCCGACCTCGGCCCCCGGTTACGACAAACGTACCCGGACGTATTAGAAACGGTTCGCTTTAAGGCCCTACCTGTTGCTACCATACGAAAGGGACAGACGCTGATCAACGAGGGGGATGTGTATCAGGTCGACAAAAGCGTTTTCAAGGTCTTTTCGTATCCATTGCTCTCCGGTGGAGGGGCATTGGACAAACCCAATAGTGCGGTTTTAACTCGGCAAGTAGCTGAAAAGTATTTTGGCGCAGCCGATCCGGTTGGTAAACAGTTGCAACTCAACAATCAGCTTTACACCGTAACGGGCGTGTTGCAAAATCTTCCGGCTAATACCGACCTGAAATTCAGTGCTTTGCTCACTTGGCAGGATGCGCCTTCCACCGCCGAAGACGTATTTGATACATCCTGTTTTACCTACGTGTTATTGAGCGATCAAACACAGGCGGGGGTCTTTCGTCGGAAGTTGGCCCAGTTTGACCGTACACAAGTGATGCCTCGTATCAAGGCACTGGGATATGATATTAAACTGGAACATCAGCTACAGCCGCTAACTGACTTGCATTTTGCCAATGGTCTCTTTGACGATACGCCCAAAGGTAGCCGAACATACCTGCTCATTTTTTCCATCGTGGCCGCGTTTATTTTGCTGGTGGCGTGTATCAACTACATGAATCTGTACGTGGCTCAATCGGCCACCCGGCAGAAAGAAGTAGGCATCCGAAAAGTAATGGGAGCCAGGAAGCGGCAATTAGTCGGCCAGTTTTTGGGTGAAGCCTTGTTCGTTATGAGTATCAGCGTTGCCTTGTCGCTCGTATTAATGCTGGGAGTTCGGCCTGTGTTTGAACAACTCACCGGTATTCCTGTAACTCAACCCCGCTGGTCGTTAGTGGGCGGTGGATTGGCTGTAGTGGGTATCGTTGGTTTATTGACCGGACTATACCCGGCTCTGTTCCTGTCATCGGCCCAGCCGGTGCGCGTGCTGAAAGGGCAATCATCTGCAGGGAGTCGCCAGTGGATTCGCCAGTCCTTGGTGGTGTTGCAATTTGCCATTTCGGTCATGTTGATCATCGGCACATTAGTTGTGGGCCAGCAGACTAACTACCTCAGCAGTAAAGATCCGGGCTTCAATCGGGAGCAGGTTTTGGTCGTGAGTGTCCCGGCGGAAGAACTGGTTCGTAAGAAGATGCGTGTATTGAAGGCAACACTGGCTCGGAATAGCCGCGTTCAGGCCGTATCGCTGGGGTTGAGTCCGATTACGCAGGATGGCAAAGCGGGTATTATTCGGGAAGTGGCCGGACAGAAAACGGATCAAATGGTCTTTTTCGCCCGTATTGATGAGGCTTATTTGAGCCTGTTGCAAATTAAACTTCAGGCGGGGCGAAATTTCAGCCCTACTATTATCAGCGATAAAAAAAAGGCAGTCATCGTCAACGAAAGCTTTGTGAAGTGGATGGGCTGGCGGATGGATCAGGCTGTTGGTCAGACTGTCAAATCGTCGTCTGGCGATTCGCTTAATCAACGGGTGATTGGCGTAGTGGGTGATTATCATTTCGCTTCGCTGCATAACCGGATTGAGCCACTACTGCTGTACTACCAAACCGATAATCCGCTGAACGTACTGGTTCGGCTCAAACCTTCGGACGTAGCGGCTGTCCGATCTGCCTGGACTGCCCTTATTCCAGCTTATCCCTTTGAAGCCGCGTTTCTGGATACAACCTTCGATCAACAATACCAACGTGAACAGAAGGCGGAGACCTTGCTCAGTTGGTTCTCTGCCCTGATTATCCTGATTGCCTGTCTCGGTTTGTTCGGGTTAGCGGCTTTTACCGCCGAGCAGCGCACCAAAGAAATCGGCGTGCGCAAAGTGCTGGGTGCCAGCGTAACCAGCATCGTGGCCCTGCTCTCCAAAGACTTCCTGAAACTCGTGTTGATTGCCATTGTCATTGCCTCGCCCATTGCGTGGTATGCCATGAACCGCTGGTTGCAGGACTTTGCCTACAAAATCACCATCGAGTGGTGGGTGTTCGCGCTGGCGGGTTTGCTGGCGGTGGGCATCGCGCTGCTGACGGTGAGTTTCCAGGCCATCAAAGCCGCCCTGATGAACCCGGTGAAGAGTTTGCGGAGTGAGTGAGGGCAAGGCTTAACTTTTTTTAACAGCCTGTGCAATAGACTTGTCCGTACCTTGACTATTCAATTAAGGTACGGACATTTATGTTTGAGAATTACCTCAAAATCGCCTGGCGCAACCTGCGTCGGCAACGCAGTTACGCGCTGCTGAATACCGTTGGCTTGTCGGTGGGTCTGGCAGGTGCGCTGTTTATTTTTCTGTTCCTGCGGCATCATCTGAGCACCGACCGGCACCACACCAAGTTCGACCGCATCTTTCGGGTCGACACCGACCTGCATCTCGAAGACGGCTCCATCGAATACAACCCCGAAGCCCCCCTGCCGATGGCGCAAGTGCTGCGAACGGACTACCCGCAGGTCGAACAGGCCGCTTTTCTGATGATGCTCCGGGAACTGACCGTCAGCACAAAGCAAGCTGGTCAGGTTACGCCTGTGCGCTTTCAGGAACACAAGGGTGTGGGACTGGTTGAGCCAGAATGGTTCGCCATCATGGATTATACGTGGCTGCGGGGGAATCCTGAAACCGCCCTTCGCGCACTAAATACCGTTGTGTTGACCCAGTCGTGGGCAAAAAAATACTTCGGTGACGGCAATCCAATCGGGCAAGTGCTGATGCTGAACAGCAAAGTCAACGTGACCGTTACGGGCTTATTAGCGGAGCCGCCCACCACGACGGACACTAATCTGGGCCTTTTTATATCGTTGCCCACGCTCAAAACACTGGACCCCAGCTACGGCATGACGGACTGGACCTGGCTCAACAGTACGAACCGAATCTACGTTACGCTGAAGGACCCGGCTACTGCATCTGCGCTCGAACGAACATTTCCGGCGTTGGCGAAAAAGCACTACGGGGCCGATGCCGGGGTGTATCATTTTCACCTTCAGCCCATGCGTGCGTTTCATTTCGACGTGGCGCGGGGCGGCACCACCATTCGCGCGTCGCTGCTGTGGTCGCTGGGTGCGGTGGGCTTGCTGCTGATTGTGGCGGCCTGCATCAACTTCATCAATCTGGCAACGGTGCAGGCACTCCGGCGCAGCAAAGAAGTGGGTATTCGCAAAACGCTGGGCAGCACCCGGAGCCAGTTGATCCGGCAATTCCTGCTCGAAACGACCTTGATTATCGGGGCCGCTACTGGTTTGGCGTTGCTGCTGGCTGTGGTCGCGCTGCCGCTTTTCAATGACTGGGTACACCTCAGCCTGTCGTTGCAACTCGACCCGCTGACCCTGGCGTTTATGGGTTTGTTACTCGTAGGTGTAATCGGGTTGGCGGGCGGGTATCCGGCACTGGTGCTGTCGGGCTTTTCGGCGGGTGCGGCCTTGACGGGTGCGCTCACGGTGGCCTCAACGGGCGGGTTCACGGTCCGGCGCGTATTGGTGGTGACCCAGTTTGTGGTGTGTCAGGTGCTGATTCTGGGTTCATTAGTGGTGGCCAACCAGATCCGGTATATCCAGCGGGCCGATCTGGGCTTCCGGAAAGATAACGTCGTGATGGTTCCGTTGCCCTATGGCGAGAAAGCAAAGCAGGAATCATTCAAACAGCAACTTTCTCAGTACGCCGATGTTCAGTCGGTTAGTCTTAGCCACCGGTCTCCGACCAGCCCCTTGTTGTTTGGTGGCCAGTTCAAGTTCAACGGTAGTACCGAGTGGTCAAAATTCCCAATTCGGGATCGGCTGGCCGACGCAGATTACCTGAATACCTACGGCTTGAAACTACTGGCAGGCCGCAACATCACGCCCGGCGACACCATCCGCGAGTACCTGATTAACGAAACGCTGCTTCATAAATTAGGCTTTCAAAACCCACAGCAGGTATTGGGCAAGACGCTACAGTACCACCTGTCGTCGGTTCCGTTGCCGATTGTTGGCGTAGTAAAAGACTTTCACCAGAAATCGCTTCGGGAATCTATCGATCCCTGCATTATTGCCAGTCGGGCCGATTGGTATCGGCAGGCGGGTATTCGCGTTTCGGGCAATGACCCGGCGCAGATACTTCAGCGAATCCGGCAAACGTGGCAACAGATTTTCCCCAATGAAGTGTTCGAGTACCAGTTTCTGGACGAACAGTTGGCGGCCCTGTACGAAACCGAAACGCTGATCGCCCGGCTTGTCAACGTCTTCACGGTCCTTGCCATTCTGATCTGCTGCCTGGGTTTATACGGGCTGGTCTCGCACGTAGTCGTTCAGCGCACCAAAGAAATCGGCGTTCGTAAGGTGCTGGGAGCCAGCGTATCCAGCATCGTGGCGTTGCTCTCCAAAGACTTCCTGAAACTCGTGTTGATTGCCATTGTCATTGCCTCGCCCATTGCGTGGTACGCCATGAACCGATGGTTGCAGGACTTTGCCTACAGGATCGACATCGAGTGGTGGG
>JAYVAP010000097.1:0-3993 GCA_043750915.1 Spirosoma sp.
GTATCTTTCGCATAAAGTCATTTCTGTTTTTACTGTCTGAGATAGTCATTGGCATTCTTTTTGCTATGCAATAGGTTATAAAACAGCGGGTTACGATTCACACCTTAACATACACCAGTAAATTTTTTGCCTATGCGTTTTTCTCTCAATCAATAAATTTTGCCCAATTTACCGTACTTGTATGACCAGTTTTTTCAGCTTCCCCTTAAGCTTTATGCTTTTGCTTGGGTCACTTTTTCATGCGCCCGCCAGTAGGTCAATCCCTGCTGGCTCTCCCCACAATCCTGTTTCACTGTCTGTTGCCCTGCCCCCTATCCCGCTGCTACCCGCCCGGCTTTTTTTCGGGCGTTTGCCAGGTGAAGCATTGGGGCCGTTGACTTATAGCACTGGTTTGCCCAAAGCGGGTCCCGAGCCGGTTCAGTTCTCGATGCAGTACGACAAGCGGCAAATCGCTATTGATGAGGAGGTTAACCTAACCATAACAGCTCAGTTGCTGACGGTGGCGGCCAGCCAGATGTTTTTTGTACCCGGCTCAAACGTCTACACCCTGAAAATGCTTCTGCCGCCGGGATTTGAGCAGACCGGGGGCAATTTTACCGACTACGTGGTTGGTACGCTGTCCTCAGCGACGCAATCCCAGATGGCCTACCGCATTAGCGGGCATTTCCGGTCGGTAACATCCGGCACGAGCTTCCGGCTTCTGAGCAGCCACGGCCAGGCCAACGACCAGAGCCTTTTTACCGAGCGAGCGGTTGTTAACATACAGGCTGTTTCGGCGGGCAATACGACAACGAAACTTCGTGAGACGGCTGCAGAACCCATAACCCCAACCAGTTCAACCCTGTATGTTGTAACGGAAAATGCAACGCCCGGTGTCTCGAAAACCGCATCACCCAACTATAGAGGCTATCTTGAAAAAGCTGACTGCGAGCTGGTTAAGGGTTGGATTGTCGACGTGAATGACTTTAGTAAATCTCAGGCAGTCGATATTTACGTCAATGGCAGCAAGGCCGCTACCGTACAGGCCGATCAGCCCCGGCGCGATGTAGCCAATACGTTCGAGAAAATAGATTTTATTCGCTATGGTTTCGTCTGGATAATTTCTGATTATTACAAAGCCAATGTCCCCCTGACGATATCGGTCAGACCAACGGAGACGAGTCGCGATCTGAGCCAAAGTCCTGCGAAAACGGGGGTTTGTCCTGGCAACGGTCCGACACCGGTTACCCCAACATCACCCACTACAACCACGACTTCGCCCGCTGCGACAACTTCAACTTCTCCCGTTGCGGCCACGACGACTTCACCCGCTGCGACTACGACGACTTCACCCGTTGCGGCCACGACGACTTCACCCGTTTTCTCGACGGCAACGGCGGGTACGCCCGTAGCCAGAGTGGGAGTTGACCTGACAATGCTGATGCCGACGTATAACTGTGCCACGGGGGCCATTATTTTCAACACCAGCGGGGGCGACGGTACCCCCATTCGCTACCGTGCTCCGGGCATCACCGGCTGGACCACCAACCCCAATCAGACTCTCGATGCGGGCTCGCAGATCTACGCCGATACGCCCCCATTCACTATTTATGTTGAGCAGTCGGGCAAAGCGTTCACCTATACCTGGTCGCGGCAGGCAGCCTGTGCCGGAACGACCCCGCCAGCCTGCGTCCCGCCCCCGGCACCTACCCTGAGTGCTCAGGGCGGGACGCAGGTTTGCAACAACTCGACCATCACGCTGGCCGCAGCGGGGTGCGCCGGAATAGTAACCTGGTCGGGCGGGCAAACGGGACCGAGTCTCGGCGTTGGGGCCTCCGGTACCTATACGGCCACCTGTACGCTAAATGGCTGCACAAGTGCTTCGTCTAATCAACTCACCATCACGTCTTGTCCACCCCCCAGCACCGGGGGAGGTCAGTATAACCGGGTGTTATACGTGGGTAACTCCATCACCCTGCACGGGGGTAATCCGTTTTTCATTGTCAACGATCAAAATCCAAAACGGGGCATGGCGGCCACAGCACCCGATAAAGATTATGTTCGCCTGATGTCGGCCAAACACCGGTCAGTGAACCCCGCTGTCGATAACCGGACAATTGCCAGCTGGAATCTGGGCGGTCAGCTCGACGAAGCCACGGGTCCCTACTGGGAGAGCCAAAGCACCAAAGGCGGCATCGACCTGAGCCGCTTCGATCCCATTGCGGCCTGGAAACCCGATCTGGTTTATATTCGCTTAGGCGAGAACGTTATGGACGGGGAAATCACGAATCCGTCGCTCTATCAGAACCGCCTGAAAGAGCTGATCGATAAACTGATTTCACAGTCGCCGGGGGCTAAAGTTGTGTTATCGACATCGGTTTGGGACAAGCCCAATTACGATAAAGCCATCCGCGCCGTGGCTGCTGAGCGTAACTATCCGCTGGCTGATTTTTCGGATATGTGGCCCAACAGGAGTACCAACGGCTACTTTGCGCTGACTGACCTGAATGGCGGGCCACGCTACGGGGATGCGGGCACGGATGCCCATCCCGACGACGATGGCATGAAGCGAATTGCTGATAATTTATGGAGCAAGACGGCCGGGCAATAACGCCCTGCCGCCCGCACCATCCCCCGCAGCCAACGGGCGTATGATTACCCAACGGTACCTGCGGGCACCAACAGTGGATGAAACGGCTACAACCTGGCAATGAGCAGCGGTGTTCTGGGGCCAGGTTGTGTAGTGGACTGCCTGAAAAGCCGGGGAATCTGGCGCGAAAAAAACCACCGATGGGTGCGCTTACATGGTTAGAATGGTGAACTCAACCCGGCGGTTGAGTTTGCGCCGTTCGTCGGTTTCATTGCTGGCAATGGGTTTGCTGGGTCCCCAGGCTTTGGTCTGAATGCGGTTGTCGGCAATGCCTTTTCCGGTCAAATAAGCTTTCACCACCCGAACGCGGTCTTCGGAGAGTTTCATGTTGGGTTCCCAGTCGCCCTGATTGTCGGTGTGGCCTTCTACCAGAATTGCCATGTTGGGGTAGGCCACGAGCATGTCGGCCACCCGGCTTAGCTCAACGCCCGCACCCGGCTGCAGGGCAAATTGACCCTGTTCAAAAAGAACCTCACGCATGGTTATTTTCTGGCCCGGCTCAATTTTTACCAGGTACAGGTTGCGCCGGATGTCGCGGAAACGTTTGTCCTTGCTAAGGTCGAGGGTTTCGGTGGTGGAGAAGTAGCCTTCTTTGGTTGCCGTCAGGTTATAGGTTTTCTGGGTGGGCAGAATAATCTTGTACTCGCCCGTGTCGGGGTCATAATCTACCTTGGCAACGTCTTTTGTGTCGTTGAAGAGGTTCGATACCACTTCGGAAGCAACGGGTTTCTTGCTTTTGGCATCGAGTACCTGCCCCGATATAATGGCGACAGGATCGGGTTTGATAGCGGGGTAGAGTTTGAGTCGGAAAATATCGTCTTCGCCCAGCGAACCCGCCCGCGAACTCAGGTACGCAAAATCGCCCGAGGCCGGGATAGTAAAGTAACCGTCCCATTCGGCGGTGTTGATGGCCGGGCCGAGGTTTTCGGGTTCGCTCCAGTTGCCCCAGGAATCATCGAGCCGACGGGTTACAAAAATGTCGCCGTTGCCATAGCCTGCATGACCCGCCGACGTAAAATACAGCGTTCGGCCGTCGGCAGCCAGAAAGGGCGAACTCTCAAAGTCGGCCGTGTTCACCACCGCCCCCAGCGACACCGGTTCGGCCCAGCTGCGGTCGGGCCGCTGGAGTGCCACATACAAATCGCGGTCGCCCCGCGTGTCTTTTCGCTGCACCGCCAGAATAATGGCCCGTCCATCGGGCGAGATGCAGAACTCCAGCTGGTTTTTTTCGTGCTGGTTGTAGTTATTGGTAATCTTGCACTCGACCGGCTGCGACCAGCCCGTTTTGGTTCGGATGGATTTGGAAATGCCAAAGGAAAGCCCCCCGTCGGGTCGGTATACGTTGATGAGGTAGGCCGTGCGCC
>JAYVAP010000098.1:0-2652 GCA_043750915.1 Spirosoma sp.
AGAGCGTATTGTCGTCGTGCCGGTTCAGATCGTCGGAGTAGCCCTGTTGCCGGAGCCGGTCAATGACCTGCGAAAGGGTGTCGGGTAATATCATAAAGAAGAGCCTTGTGATTAAGCGATGAAGTAGCTGATCATGTAATAAGCCCCCCAGCCCACAAACCCGATGAGCGTGGCCCAGACCCAGGCCGGAATAGGCTTGGGGGTTTCGGAGGCTGTAATGACAAAAGCATCGGTCTGCTCGCTGCCATACGCACTGACCGTGACGGGGATAATGTCCGATACGGTGTCGCCCTCGTCCAGACCAATGATGGAAATAGCCGGGCCATTGCGCACCGTAAACGGAATCAGACGGATGCCTTCTTTGCCGTTCGAGGAGCGGGCCACTACTTTCATCACGTGGTCGCCATCCACCAATCGGGTGGTATCGAGATCGATCTTGACCGGCGGAGCGTATTCGCCGAAGGGCGTTGGGTTGTCGTCGATAAATAGCCGGACGGTTTGTTGGGTCTTACTCATGGTTCCAGTCGATAAAGTACTGTTGTTTCAGGCGGTTCATAGCGCGGGTTTCTGCGGTCCGGCGGTCCGGCCAGATCAGAAACCGAATGAAAAGCAGCATTGTTAGTACGACCACGGCAATGGAGCCGTAGAGCATCCAGTAGTCGAACGCACTTTCGGGGCCGGTGCCATGGGTGATTCCGGCAAAGCCTTTCGGCTGGCGTTTGTCGCAGACCGGGCAGGCCATCAGGTTGGCAAGGGTGATAAACCAGAAAAATCCGGTGATAATAAACTTGGTTTTCATGGCGTTATCGGGCGGTTGTAGCCGTCGTTTCTGACTTGATTGTCCCACGAATTTTCTCCACAAAATCGGCGGTGACGGGTGCGGCTTTGTTACCCCATGAACGCCGTTCGTGCGTAGCGATGGCGGCTATCTCGCTGTCCGACAGTTTTGCCCCAAAGGCGGGCATCACGGCATATTCCTCGCGGGCGTTGTAGCCCTGCAAAATGATCTGCACCAGCAACTCCGCGTTGGCATCGTTCACGGCTGCACTGCCTTTCAGGGGCGGAAATGCGCCTTTGAGTCCTTCACCATTGGCCTGATGGCAGGCTTGGCAGTGCGTGGTGAAGAGCGTGGCTCCGTCGGGCAGGGCGGTGGCTGCACCGGGTCCGGGCGCATTGGCGGCTACCATCGGCGGTGCTTTTTTGTACTCGATAAATGGGGGGGCGGTTGTGCCGCCCGGCAAATCAACCTGTTTGAGCGATACTAAATATGCCACCAACTGCCGGGCTTTCTCGGTCGGGACGATGTGGCCCCGGTTGCCTGCCCGGTACTCATCCGACACGGTCAGTTCGCTGTCGTGTTTGCCTGCCGTGGCCACGCTCCGG
Source organism: Spirosoma sp. (assembly GCA_043750915.1). GTDB lineage: Bacteria > Bacteroidota > Bacteroidia > Cytophagales > Spirosomataceae > Spirosoma. The sequence goes on from JAYVAP010000098.1 coordinate 1,384, forward strand.
AACAGCCACGGGTGAGCGGGCATGATGGACTCTTTTACCACAGTGCGGGGATTGAACAGGTGCAGGTAATGCCAGGTCTCGCTGGGCTGCCGTTCGCCGATCTCGGTCAGGTCGGGTCCGGTGCGCTCGGTACCCAGCGTGGAGGGCGTGGCCCGCAGGTTGTCGATCCGTTGCCGCCAGGCATAATCGGCGGGAATACCGGGTCGGCCACCCCACATCTTGTCCATGTCGATATTGCGAACCTGCTGCGTGTGGCAGGCCACGCAGCCCTCTTCGATGAAAACGTGCATACCTGCCCTGATATCAGCGTTAGCAGGCAGCGAACCGGGCAGCGGGGCGTTGTTCTCCTGCACCTTGTAGGCCGGATTGACGGCGATCAACAAGCTCAGAAACAAGAAGATACCGCCCGCTGTACCCACTAATAACCGGTGGTTTTTATGGAAGTCAAACATGAGTCAGGGAGGTTAAACGGGGAAGTGAAGTTCGCACAACCGGCTTCCGGAGCAGCATATCATAGAGGTTGTATGCAAAGACAAAGTGCGAGAGCAGCATCAGCGTACCGCCAATGGCCCGCCAGAGCCAGAAAGGAGCCATCAGTACAACGCTCTCCAGAAACGGTTTGTCGGCCATCCAACTCAGTCCTTTAAGCGTGCCGCCCACCATCAGCGGCACCACGTAGGCCAGGAGCCCGATGAGGGCAAGCCAGAAATGAACGCCCACCAGCAGTTGCTTCGGCTCGCGGCCCAGAAACCGGGGGGCCACCGTATAAATACAGCCCCAGAGCAGAAAGGCGACGATGCCATACATGGTGATGTGTGAATGGGCCACGTTGAAATCCGTGAAATGCCAGACAAGGTTCGTAAATCGGAACGCCTGCATCGACCCCTGCACCGACCCAACGAAGTAGAACAGGATACCCACCAGCAGAAATGGCAGCGAGTAACTATCGACGATGTGTTTGCCGCTGCCCTTGAGGGTCATCAGAAAATTGGTTGTGCCAGCCAGCACCGGGATAAACATACCCGCGCTGAAGACGATGGCGATGGTTTGCAGCCACCACGCCAGCGGGCTGAATACGTAGTGGTGGGTGCCGATGAGCGAATAAAATAACAGTTGCGTCCAGAACGCCAAAACGCCCAGTGAGTAAGAGTAGATGGGCTTGTTAAGCGACATCGGCAGAAAATAATAGACCAGTCCCAGTGTGAAGGTCATAAACCACATCCCCACGCCCATATGCATATAATAGCCCTGAATGACGGTTTCGCCCAG